>CAMBYC010000053.1 GCA_945871875.1 Sphingobacterium thalpophilum | reverse complement strand
CAAATGTGTGGTATTACAGGAGCAATTGGTAAAGGTCACGAATTAAGGATTCAAAAACATACTGAGCTAATAAACCATCGTGGCCCAGATGATTGCGGCTACTTTTCTGATACCCATATTTCTTTGGGACATCGAAGATTGTCTATTCTCGATTTGTCTAAAAACGGCCACCAGCCAATGTTTTCATCAGATAAACGCTATGTTATTGTTTTTAATGGTGAGATTTATAACCATAAAGAATTGCGTACCGAATTGGCATTGTCTTTTCCGTTTCAATCTACCTCCGATACTGAAACTATATTGTATGGTTTTATTGCTTACGGAACTGCAATTTTTGCAAAACTTAATGGCATTTTTGCACTAGCTATATACGATACATTTACAAAAGAATTGGTAATTGCTAGGGATCAATTTGGTGTAAAACCCCTTTATTATTATTCAAATCAAGGTGTTTTTCTATTCAGTTCTGAAATGAAATCTTTCGCATCAGACGACCAATTGGATAAGTCGCTAGATTATTCAGCTTTATTGAATTATATCCATTTTTTATGGTGCCCTGGTCCGCAAACACCATTTTTACATGTAAAAAAATTAAAACCAGGTCATCTGCTAAAGATGAACCTTTCTAATGGTAATACAGATTTCTCAATTGAACAATTTTATGAAATTCCATACATCGGAACCCAAATTGAACAATCTGAAACCAATCTAATTGATGAACTAGAACATAAATTATATAAAGCCGTTGAACGTCAATTACAATCTGATGTTCCTGTTGGTTTTTTTCTTTCAGGCGGGTTAGATTCTAGTGCAATTGTCGCAATGGCTCAAAAAGTTATTGGGAAAAAAGAAAAACAAGTTTGTTATACCATTGATCTTGGTAGAGGAAATAAAAAATTTGAAGGATTTTCAAGTGATTTGTATTACGCTGAAAAAGTTGCATCTACTCTTAATTTAGATCTTCGACATGTAGTATCAAAAACGCCTTCAATAGAAGATTTTGACAAAATGATTTGGCATCTTGATGAACCACAAGCAGATTTGGCTCCACTGCATGTTTTAAATATTGCAACACAAGCCAGAAATGATGGTTATAAAGTATTGCTGGGAGGGGCTGCCGGTGACGATTTATTTTCGGGTTATCGACGCCACCAAACACTACATTACGAAAAATATTTAAACGCAATTCCAAAACCGGTTTACAAAGTTTTAGGAAAATGTTTAGCGCAATTTGGAGCACAATATCCTGATTTAAGAAGATTAAAAAAATTGGTAGATACCCTAAGTTATGAAGATGATGACCTATTGGCAGCATTATTTGGATGGGGTGATCTCAATGCCAATAAATCATTATTCTCCAAAAATATTGCTGCACAATTGGAAAATGTTAATCCAAGCGACATATTGATCAATTCACTTAACGCCATTCCGCAAGAAAAAAAACCTCTAAATAAAATGTTGTTTTGGGATACAAAATATTTTCTTGCAGATCATAACCTAAATTATACCGACAAACTTTCAATGGCTGTTGGAGTGGAAGCTCGAGTACCATTTCTTGATTTAGAATTGGTTGATTTTGCCTGCCATCTTCCTATAGAAATGAAAATGAAAGGTAAAACCACTAAATACTTACTCAAAAAACTTATGGAAAGGTATTTGCCTAATGAAGTAATTTACAGACCCAAAGCCGGTTTTGCAGCACCAGTGAGGGAATGGATAACTGGCAGTCTCAAAGAAGAAATAATGAATAGGTTGGATAAAGAACATCTAGAAGCAACCGGCTTGTTTAATATGGACAAAATCTCCCAATTGGTAAAAGACAATCTGGAGGGTAAAACAGATGGTTCTTATACTATATTATCCATTTTGTCGATAAGCTCTTGGTTAAAACAATTCGTGAAATAATTAAACAGCATTAGTTATTTAACTGTCAATCCTTTACTTTTTTAAATTAATTTTGCACACTTTAAATGTGGGTAGATTTCTTCCCAAGTTGCTTTAATTCATCATTTTAAAAAATAATGCTGTTTTTTAATTTTGATTTTTTAAAATAAGATCCATTTAATACAAAAGCATAACATGAAACAAATCATTCAGGATTTAAAAAACGGAAATACTTTGCTCGAAGATGTGCCTGCACCTTTGTTGCGAAAAGGTCATGTATTGATTAAAACCCGTGTGAGTTTGGTAAGCTTGGGAACTGAAAAGATGCTTGTAGAATTTGGGAAAGGTAATTTATTGGCAAAGGCAAGACAACAGCCTGATAAAGTGAAGCAGGTTTTAGAAAAAATTCAAACCGATGGATTGTTTCCTACCCTTGAAGCGGTTTTTAATAAGCTTGATGAGCCATTACCTCTTGGCTATTGTAATGCAGGAGAAGTGCTTGCGGTTGGTGATGGTGTAACAGAATTTAAAGTTGGAGATCGAGTTGCATCAAATGGACAACACGCCGAAGTTGTATGCATTCCCAAAAACTTATGTGCAAAAATCCCTGATGAAGTTTCTTATGAAGAAGCTGCTTTTACTGTTATAGGTGCCATTGGTTTAGAAGGCATCAGACTTGCTAATCCAACCATGGGCGAAACTGTTGTTGTAATTGGATTGGGCTTAATTGGATTGATTACAGCAGAATTATTGGTTGCCAACGGATGCAAAGTGATAGGTTTTGATGTAGATGACGCAAAAATAAAAATCGCCCGCTCAAAAAATATAGATGCGTTTAATGCATCAACCGTAAATGTTGTAAAAACCACAGAACAACTTACCAATGAAGTGGGTGCCGATGCTGTAATTATTACTGCATCAGCTAAAAACAACGATATTATTCACCAAGCCGCTGAAATGTCGAGGAAACGAGGTAGAATAATTTTGGTTGGTGTAATTGGTTTAGACCTTCAACGTGCAGATTTTTACAAAAAAGAACTTAGTTTCCAAGTTTCTTGCTCTTATGGACCAGGACGATACGATGAGAATTATGAACAACGAGGCATTGACTATCCTTTGCCTTATGTACGTTGGACGCAGAAAAGAAATTTTGAAACAATTCTTGACGCTATTGCAGGGAAACGATTAAAAGTAAATGATTTAATCACCGAGAAAATTCAATTAGAAGATTATCAACAAATATATAATTCAATGGGATCGGGATCAATTGCATCATTGTTGATGTATCCTGAACATTCAAGGCAAGACTTGCTTTCATCAGTAATTTCATCAACAACACAAACATTCCAATCTTCAAAAGGAATAATTGGTATAATCGGTGCTGGTAATTTTACCAAAATGACGTTATTGCCAGCGTTAAAAAAATCAGGTCCCCAGTTAAAATACATTTCTAGTGCAGGTGGCTTAACCGCAAAAGCTTTGGCAAATAAATATGGTTTTGCAAATTCAACCTCAGATTATAAGGAAATTCTAAAAGATGAGGCAGTAGATCTAGTAATGATTACAACCCGCCACGATTTACATGCCAAAATGGTGATGGAATCAATAAAAGCAGGAAAACATGTATTTGTAGAAAAACCTTTGGCAATTTATTCTGAAGAACTAGATGCAATCATTCAAACTTATCAAGAACAGCTGGCAAATGGCAATGGCAAATCCTTGACAGTAGGATTTAACCGTAGGTTTTCACCGTTTGTGCAAAAAGCAAAGCAACTTTTAGGTCATGGCAAAATCCCGATGAATATTGTTGCCACAATGAATGCTGGTTATATTCCACAAGAAGTTTGGGTACAAAATCGAGAAACCGGTGGTGGCAGAATAATTGGAGAAGCTTGTCATTATATTGATCTTATGATAGCACTAACTGGAAGCAAAGTAACAGCCGTAATGATGAGTGCACTTGGAACACAACCCGATGAAACTACAGACAATGCGATAATCACCCTTCAGTTTGAAAGCGGTGCACAAGGTGTTATCAATTATTTTTCAAATGGCAATAAAGCTTACGCCAAAGAAAGAGTGGAAATTTACGCCCAAGGCAAAACATTAATTCTAGATAATTTTAGAAAATTACAAGGCTTTGGCTTTAAAGGATTTAAAACTTTATCTACTGCTCAAGATAAAGGACATTACAATCAATTTGGTAAACTTTTGGAAATGGTAAAAGATGGGGGAAATCCGTTGATACCATTTGACGAAATTGTAAATACTACTCGTGCTAGTTTTGCTGCACTAGAAAGTTTAACCAGCGGTAAATGGATAAAAATCTGACCTCAAAAATTGAATGATGAAAATTACGATTGTTGCCGGTGCTCGCCCTAATATTATGAAAGTTGCTCCAATTATTGCTGCCATCCAAAATGCCAAAAAAGATGGAAAAAATATAAGCTATCGTTTGGTACATACTGGTCAGCATTACGATAAAAACATGAGCGATACTTTTTTTGCTCAGTTGGGAGTGCCAAATCCAGACATCAACTTAAAATGTGGTGGCGGAACTCAAGCAGAACAAGCGGCAAACATCATGATTAAGTTTGAGGAAGATTTAATCAATTTTCCACCAAAACTGGTTTTGGTGGTAGGCGATGTTACTTCAACAATGGCATGTGCAATTACCGCAAAAAAAATGGGCATCGATGTGGTGCATGTAGAAGCTGGAATTAGAAGCGGGGATAGAACTATGCCAGAAGAAATAAATCGCTTAATTACAGATGCGATAACCGATGTTTTCTTTACTACATCCGAAACAGCGAATCAACATTTGCTCAATGCAGGAATTGAAAGCAATAAAATACACTTTGTAGGAAATACAATGATCGATACCTTGCTGCTCAATGAACCTCGATTTGTAGCACCAGAAATTTGGCATACGGAAAAACTAAAACCAGGTGAATATATTGTAATTACATTGCATAGACCTTCAAATGTGGATGGAGAGCAATACCTGCATCAAGTTATCACCGAAATTATGAATAGCTCAAATGGGTTGCAGGTTATTTTTCCAGTGCACCCTAGAACTGCACAAAAACTTGCAGCATTGGAATTGAAATACTCAAACCTCCATTTCACAGAACCATTGGGCTACCTTGAATTCAATTATCTAGTAAAATATGCAAAAGTGGTGCTTACAGATAGCGGAGGAATAACAGAAGAAACAACGGTTCTAGGTGTACCATGCATTACTTTAAGAAATTCTACTGAACGTCCAGAAACCATAACCGAAGGCACAAATGAATTAATTGGTGATGATCCGTCCCAAATAAAAGTTTATATGGATAAATTATTTGCCGGCAGCTGGAAAAAAGGAAAAATTCCCGCACTTTGGGACGGAAATACAGCACCACGAATTATAAATATTTTACTTAGCCTTTATGCATAAATTTTTTGAAAAGGTTTTTATGTTTTTCCATACCCTTTGGCACATGAAAACCATTCAGGTTTTTTACCAATTGGTGTATAGAGCAAAAAAACCTTTTATCCGATTAAAAGGATACAAAAAATTTATTAATCATAGCATTCATCCCATCCAGCATAGCTTCCCTGCATTGATACCAGCTACAAACAGATATTTGGGAGCAAATTTTTTTAAATTTTTAAACTTAGAAAAGCATTTTATTGGCGAAGTGGATTGGAATTATTTGCAATTTGGTAAGTTATGGAATTACAACTTGCAGTATTTTGATTATATAAATGATGAAACCTTTTTGGTTGATGAGCGTGTTGCATTATTGAAAGATTTTTCAAAGCAATTGATTGCTGGGAAAATAAAACCAGAGCCCTATCCTGTTTCTTTGCGATTGATTAATACATTGATTTTTTTATCTAAATATCCGCAAGATGATAAATATATCAACAAAGCTGTATTGTTTCAAATTGATTATTTAAAACATAATCTTGAATTCAATATTTTGGCAAACCACCTTTTAGAAAATTATATTTCTTTGTTGGCGGCGGGTTTTGCACTAAAAAATGAAAAACTAATTTCATTTGCAATTGAAAATTTGAAAAAACAAGTTGAAGAGCAAATTTTGGAAGATGGTTGTCATTATGAATGTTCCCCGATGTATCATTCAATTGTTTTAAGTAGATTTTTGTTGTTGTTAGATATCTCAAATGCTGAAAATGATTTTCAAACCCAGCTTGAGTGGCTAAAACCTTATGTTATAAAAATGCTGGGTTGGTTAGATGCATTTCAATGGAATGATGGCTCTTTGGCATTGGTTAATGACGCTGCAAATGGAATTGCACCTTCAACCCAAACAATATTTCAAATAGCTAGAGCACTTAAACTGGAGTGGAAACCGTCATTTTTAAACATCTCTGGTTATAGAAGATTCAACTTAAATGAAATAGAAGTATTAGTAGATGCTGGAAATGTAATGCCATCCTATCAACCCGGCCACACCCACAGCGATATGCTTCAAGTTTGTTTGTGTTACAATCAAAATCCAATAATCGTAGATACAGGAACAGCAACGTATCAAATAGGTAGACAAAGAATAGCAGAAAGAAAAACCCAAGCACACAATACGGTTGTGGTAAATGAAAAAAACCAGTTCCAAGTTTGGAGTAGTTTCAGAGTAGGAAAAAGGGCTTTATGCACAATTGAACAAGAAAGTAATAATTTGATAATTGCACATCATAATGGCTATAAATCTAGATTTGGTGTAACACATCGCCGAAGAGTTCAACTTGACGAAGAAGGTTTACACGTTTTCGATATACTTTTGCACAAATTCAAGAAAAATGCAAAACAAGCTTATGCCGTTTTTCATTTTGATTATAATTTACGTCCAATTGTTATCAATAATAAATTGTTGCAAATCGATAAAAACTTATTTATGTCAATACAAGGAGCCACATCTATTGTGTTAGAAACGTATAGTCAAGCAATAGAATTCAACAGTTGGAAAGAAGCAACAAAGGTTTTAGCTTTTTTTTCAGAGGAATTATATACTAAAGTGCACAAAGGGTGAAAAATATTTTATATCTAACATTTTATTATGAACCTGATTTAAGTGCTGGTTCATTTCGCAATTCATCATTATCAAAAGCATTGGCTAAAGAATTAAAAGAGGTCGGTAATGTTGATGTAATTACTACCCAACCCAACCGATATGCCTCATACAAAGAGTTTGCAACCGTTTGGGAAAGAAACGAAAATTTAACTGTAAATAGAATTGCAGTTGCATCACATAAAAATGGTTTTTTAGACCAGATAAATACTTTCAGAACGTATTATAACGCAGTAATGCGTTTAACAAAAAACAAAAAATACGACCTTGTTTTTGTTTCTTCGTCAAGATTATTTTCGGCATATATGGGCATGAAAATTGCCAAAAGAAGTGATTGCCCATTATATTTAGACATTCGTGATCTTTTTGCTGAAAACATGAAAGAAATCATTACAAATCCTCTTGTAAAATATCCTTTATATCTATTATTTAGCTATTTTGAAAAAATCACTTATTCAAAAGCACAACATATAAATTTAGTATCTGAAGGTTTTAAAGGTAATTTTAAAGCATACAAGCAAGCAAAATTTACTTTTTATCCCAATGGAATTGATGATATGTTTTTAAATCTTACTCAAAATCCTGGAATTATTGGTCAAAAACCCCAAATTATAACTTACGCAGGAAATATTGGAGAAGGGCAAGGCTTGCATAAAATTTTAATAGATTCAGCAAAACAACTTAAAGAAACACATATCTTTCGAATAATTGGCGACGGTGGAACCAAGCACCTAATTGAAGAAGAGATAGCCAAACAAAACATTACAAATATTGAAATATTAAATCCAGTAAATAGAGAAAAATTGCTAGAATATTATAAGCAATCTCATTTTCTTTTTTTACATCTAAATTCTTACAAAGCATTTGAAAAAGTGTTGCCATCTAAGTTATTTGAATATGGTGCAACAAATATTCCTATAATCGCAGGTGTTTCTGGTTTTGCAAATGAATTTATTAAAGTAAATTTGCACAATACAATATTGTTTAAACCTTGTGATTCAAACGATTTAGTAAAAGAATTGAAAAATTACACTTACCTTCTTCAAGAAAGAAATGATTTCATAGAAAAATATAGAAGGGACAATATTAGTTATGCTTTATCAGTTTCTATAAATTCTTACTTAAAATAATATAAAGTCAATTTATGTCTAAAATTGCGTTGGTTACTGGAATAACAGGTCAGGATGGTGCTTATCTTGCTGAATTATTGCTTGAGAAAGGCTATACAGTTCATGGTATTAAAAGAAGAAGTTCAATGTTTAACACAGATAGGATAGATCATTTATACCAAGATAGACACGAGAGTAATGTAAAACTGCATTTACATTATGGTGATTTAACAGATAGCACCAATTTGATCAGAATTATACAAGAAGTACAGCCAGATGAGATTTATAATTTGGCAGCTATGAGTCATGTTAAAGTGAGTTTTGATACACCTGAATATACGGCTAACGCAGATGGAATTGGTACTTTGCGAATATTAGAAGCCGTTAGGTTATTGGGATTGGCTCAAAAAACTAAGGTATATCAAGCTTCAACCTCAGAATTATACGGATTGGTTCAAGCAGTTCCTCAAAGTGAAACTACACCTTTTTACCCTCGCTCACCTTATGCAGTTGCAAAATTATACGGATATTGGATTACTGTAAACTATCGTGAAGCTTATAATATGTTTGCTGTAAATGGTATTTTATTTAATCATGAATCTCCTTTAAGAGGTGAAACCTTTGTAACAAGGAAAATTACTCGTGGTGTTGCAAAAATAGCTTTAGGCATGCAGCAAAAAATATTCTTAGGCAATATGGACGCCAAGCGCGATTGGGGTCATGCTAAAGATTATGTAGAAGGTATGTGGAGAATTTTACAACAAGATATTCCACAAGATTTTGTATTGGCTACTGGAGTAACAACTACTGTTAGAGATTTTGTAAAGATGGCATTCTTAGAAGTGGGAATTGAATTGGAATTTACAGGACAAGATGCAGATGAGAGAGCTGTTGTAGTAAAATGTAATAAACCAGAATTCCAATTGGAAATTGGTAAAGAAGTGGTTGCAGTTGATCCAGCATATTATCGACCTACAGAAGTAGATTTATTGATTGGTGACCCAACAAAAGCGCATACCATTTTAGGATGGAAACCAAAATACGATTTGCCAATGTTGGTGAGCGAAATGGTACAATCAGATGTAGATCTTTTCAAAAGAGAAAAATTATTGAAAGAATCTGGTTTTGATATCAAAAACCAATACGAATAATACAAGCGAACGGATTAAAATAGTTAAAACAGTATTTATATCATCTAATAATTATTCTTGAATAACATTTAATGATATCAATATTGTTGTTAAAATTTTTGAAAGTAAAATCAACGTTTCTTTAAACGATATAAATGAATAAATCTAGTAAAATATACATAGCCGGTCATAGAGGAATGGTGGGATCTGCTTTGCATAGAAATTTATTGGCAGATGGATTTACAAATTTTGTTGTAAAAACATCAAGTGAACTTGATTTAAGAAATCAAGAGGCAGTATCTCGCTTTTTTGAAGAAGAAAAACCTGAATATGTTTTTTTAGCTGCTGCAAAAGTGGGTGGTATTCTTGCTAATAATACTTATCGCGGTGCTTTTTTATATGAAAACCTAATGATTCAAAACAATATAATTCATTCTTCTTATTTGAATGGAGTTAAAAAGTTGTTGTTTCTTGGATCTTCATGTATTTATCCTAAGATGGCTCCACAACCTTTAAAAGAAGATTATCTTTTAACAGGTATACTAGAACCTACCAACGAACCTTATGCAATAGCCAAAATTGCTGGCATAAAAATGTGTGATGCATATAGAAGTCAGTACGGTTGTAATTTTATTTCGGTAATGCCAACCAATTTGTATGGTCCAAACGATAATTATGACCTTAAAAACTCACATGTTTTGCCCGCTATGATACGTAAGTTTCATGAGGCAAAAATAAATAATGAACCGTCTGTAACCATTTGGGGAACTGGCAAACCTAAAAGAGAGTTTTTACATGCCGATGACCTTGCTGCAGCTTGTGTTTATTTAATGCAAAACTACAATGAAGAAGGTTTGGTAAATATCGGAACTGGTGAAGATGTTGAAATAGGTGAACTGGCTGAAATGGTTAAAAAGGTTGTTGGCTTTACTGGAACTATTGAAAATGATCTTTCTAAGCCCGACGGTACTCCTAGAAAATTAATGGACGTTTCTAAATTACATGGATTTGGCTGGAAGCATACAATAGATTTATTTGAAGGATTGAAATCTGTTTACGAAGAATTTCAACAATCAAATAAATATTAATAAATTTTTAATTATTAAAATCAATGTTTTCATTTTTTTCAAGAAAAACCAAGCAGGAAATCTTTCCTTTTCATTTATTGAAAACGGATATGCATTCACACCTCATTCCAGGCATAGATGATGGTTCACCTAATATTGAAACATCATTCAAACTAATCAATGGCTTACTTGAATTGGGTTATGAAAAACTCATCACAACACCACATATTTTTCAGGATATGTATCCCAATACACCTAAAACTATTGGTGATGGTTTTAAATTGCTCAAAAAAAATTGGAAAAAAAAAACACCTATACCTTTAACATTTGGTGCTGAATATCTATTAGATGATTCTGTTCAAAAGTTGCTAGATCAAAAAAAAGAAATTCTAAAAATATCTGGAAAAAAAATACTTATTGAATTTTCCTTTGTTTCAGAACCATTATTGTTAAGAGAAACATTATTCGATTTGCAAATCAAAGGATACCAGCTAATTTTGGCACACCCAGAACGTTATTCTTATTATCATCGAAAACTCCCATTTTATGAAGATTTAATTCATATGGGCTGTGATTTGCAATGTAACTTACTTTCATTTGCTGGTTATTATGGAAATGATGCCAAATCTGTTGCTGAATACCTTGTAAAAAATAAAATGGTTAGTTACCTTGGTACCGATTTACACCATGAAAACCACTTAAATATGTTGCGAACACTTCCTTTTTCTAATGCTCTACAAACTTTAATGAGTGAACCAATTATGAACCAAGCACTTTAGTTGGGCTAATTGGATTTTATTGTAAATAATCAAGTAAAATTTCTTCTATTTTGTTTATTTTTTAACTTTAACCAATTAAACAAAATTGAAATTTTGTTGTTAGTTTTTTTATGAGTGTATATACCATAAAAGATTTAGAAAACCTAACTGGTGTTAAAGCACATACCATCCGCATTTGGGAACAACGATATAACTTCTTAAAACCCCAAAGAACAGATACCAATATTAGATATTATGGGAACGATGAACTAAAATCTATTCTCAACATAACCTTATTGAATAAATATGGGTTTAAAATTTCTCATATTGATAAAATGAGTGATGATGAAATTAAAGAAAAATTAATCACTTTATCCAATCAACAAGCACTTCAAGAGAAAACCATCAATGAATTAATAAAAATGATGATAGATTTTGATGTTGCAACCTTTGAAGAAATTTTAGACAAAAACATCGCATCTAAAGGAATTGAAAGAACCATCAACCAAATTATTTTCCCTTTTATGGAAAAAGTTGGCATCCTCTGGTTAGCCAATCATATCATTCCCGCTCAAGAACATATCATTACCAGTTTAATTCGACAAAAAATTATTGTAGGTATTGAATTTGCTAAACCTACTTTTATCCTTAATAAAACAGTTCTATTATTCCTTCCCGATAATGAATACCATGAACTGGGCATACTTTTTACAAATTTTTTATTGAAATCAAAAGGAGTAAAAACTATATACCTCGGTGCTAATGTTCCTGTAGAAGATATTGAAATGGTTGTAAAATTCAAGAAACCCGATTGTATTTACACTCATCTTACTATTTTATCAAGTACGCTCGCATTTGAAAGGTTTATGTCCCAGATTTCTAAAAAGTCAGAGAATATACCTGTTGTGATTTCTGGAAGAATTACTCAATCTTATGACAAAAAAGTACCTTCAAAAATAATCCTAAAAAAATCACTTGCCGAGGTAATGGAGTTTATCAATAAGATAGGTTTTTAAGAGATGATTAAAAGATTGAGGGATTTTTGTTGCATTTCATCTTATCTTACTAAATTTACAGATGAAGAAATTCAGTCTTATTGGAGCTGCCGGCTTTGTTGCTCCTCGTCATTTCAGGGCTATAAAAGATACTGGAAACCAATTGGTTTCTATTTTTGATATACACGATAAAATGTCGGCAGTTGATAATTATTTCCCAAAAACTGCATGTTTTAGTAAGATAAATGATTATCATAATTTCCATAATTATTCTCAAAACAATCTAGATTTTGTATCCATTTGTTCTCCCAATCATTTACATTATGAACAAATTGAATGGGCAATTGGAAAACAATCTACCGTAATATGCGAAAAACCTTTGGTGCTTTTACCAAATCAATTGGATTATTTGTCAGAATTAGAACACAAATTTCAACGAAACATTTATACAATTCTTCAACTTCGATTATTGGATTCAGTTAGAAAACTGAAGTCTACTATCGAAACAGCAAATACTTCTGAAAAATACAAAGTAGAAATTACATATATCTCAGCTCGTGGCAACTGGTATTTTAATGCTTGGAAAGGAAATGAAGAAAAATCTGGTGGTTTAATGACCAATATCGGCATTCATTTGTTCGATTTATTGTTGTGGCTTTTTGGACCAGTTGAAAAAAACATTCTTCACCACAGCTCCTCTTCTGTAGCGTCTGGATTTCTAGAACTCGAAAAAGCAAAAGTAAGTTGGTTTTTAAGTGTAGATGCTCAATTTTTACCTCCAGAAATTGAATCAAATCAAAAACAAAGTTTTAGATCTTTAACGGTAAATGGCGATACTATACGGTTAGACGAAGGTTTTGAAAACTTACATACCCTAAGTTATCAAGAAATTTTTAATGGTAATGGTGCAAGAATAAATACTGCAGCTCCGTCTATACAACTTTGCCATACCTTAAGGCATCAAGAGATTTCTGATGAAGGTCAAAAACACAAGATATTAATTGAGAATTAAGAATTAAAAACCCAAAATCAAGGTGTTTTTAAAAATAAGCATTGAAATCTTAAGATTAATTACTTCTATTCGATAATTCTGTTTAAATTTGCATACTAATAAATTAAACATAATTGTTATGGCATCTTCAGATTTTAACCAGTTATTGATACAAAATGCTGATTTCCTGAAGCCTTTTGCAGCAACTTTAACAAAAGACCAAGAAACTGCCAAAGACCTCTTGCAAGAAACAATGTACAGAGCCTTGGCTAACCAAGAAAAATATAGTGTTGGAACCAATGTAAAAGCTTGGTTATATACAATAATGCGGAACATTTTCATCAACAATTACCGCAGAAAGTCAAAACAAAATACCATATTCGATAATTCTTCCAACGATTTTTTGATAGATTACCAACAGAAATCAATTTCTAATGATGCTGAATCTAACATAAGAATAAAAGAAATTCAAAAAGCAATTTTTGAATTGCCTGAAATTTTTAAACAACCTTTTATGCTTTATTTTGAAGGATTTAAATACCACGAAATAGCTGATATTCTTCAAGAACCACTTGGTACAATTAAAAGTAGAATCCACTTTGCCAGAAAATTGTTAAAAGCTCAAATCGAAAGATGATTATTTCTTGACTACAAAATTTTGTGTTTGATATTATCTTGGTTTCCTTAAATAATATTTACATAATATTTTTCTTTCATGATTGATGATTACTTTTGAAACTTAATTTTAAAGATTCAACATTGTCGAAAAATATTATCATAATTGGTGCTGGTTTTGCAGGATTGTCTGCGGCAAGTTTTTTAGCAAAAGCTGGTTACAAAGTTACTGTTCTTGAGAAACATCCTATTCCAGGTGGAAGGGCACGTAAAATGGAAGTGGATGGATTTACTTTTGATATGGGACCTAGTTGGTATTGGATGCCCGATGTTTTTGAACGTTTTTTTGAACAATTTGGTAAAAAAGTTTCCGATTATTATCAATTAACTCGCTTAGATCCTTCTTACCGTGTTTATTGGGAAGACGATGCGATGGATATTCCAGCGGAATTTGCTGCGCTTCAAACACTTTTAGAATCTATTGAAACTGGTGCAGGAAATCAACTCGAGTTGTTTTTACAAGAAGCAGCTTATAAATACAAAGTCGGAATTAATAAATTGGTTTTCAAGCCCGGACAAAGTTTAACTGAATTTATTGATCTTGATTTGATGAAAGGAATTTTTAAATTGGATGTTTTCAATTCAATGAAAAACCATATTCAAAAATACTTTCATCACCCAAAAATTAAGCAGTTGATGGAATTTCCAGTACTTTTTTTGGGTGCATTACCCGAAAACACTCCAGCTTTATACAGTTTAATGAATTATGCGGACATCAAATTAGGCACTTGGTATCCAGAAGGGGGCATGTATTCTATAGTAAATGCGATGCATTCTTTGGCAGTTGAGTTAGGTGTAGAATTTAAGTTTAATCATGATGTTAAAACATTTGAAATAAATGAAAATGAAATCACTAATGTAGTTTGTTCAAATGGTGAAAAATTTCAGGCAGATTTAGTAATTGGTGGAGCCGATTATCATTTTATTGAAAGCAAATTGGTGCCAGAAAAGTATCAATCTTATAATGAAAAGTATTGGGATAGCAGGGTTATGGCTCCAAGTAGTTTGTTGTATTATGTTGGATTAAACAAGAAACTGAAAAATGTACTGCATCATACCTTATTTTTTGATGTACCATTTGAAGCACATGCACGAGAAATATATGGCAATCCAAAATGGCCTGAGAAACCATTATTTTATGTAAGTGCTGTTTCACAAACAGATTTGAGTTCTGCACCAGAAGGTGGTGAAAACTTATTTTTTTTAATCCCTGTGGCAGCTGGATTGCATGGAGATACCGAGGAATTGCGCAATCATTATTTTGATATCATTCTAAAACGTTTTGAAGAACGTACCGGTGAATCTGTAAAAGATTCAATCGTCTACTACAAAACATTTGCTCATCAAGATTTTATTGACGATTACAACGCCTTTAAAGGAAATGCTTATGGATTGGCAAATACACTTTTGCAAACTGCAATTTTAAAGCCGGCTATTCGTAGTAAAAAGTTGAAAAACCTTTTTTATACAGGACAACTTACCGTCCCCGGACCAGGCGTTCCGCCGAGTTTAATTAGCGGTGAAGTAGTTGCCGGTGAGGTTGATAAACATTTTAAACATTAGCATTCAACAAGGTATTGTTTTTATAAAATTCTTTACTATATTCAATTTTTATTTTTATCCTCTAACGTTAAAATGTTACAGATAAAATAGATTTAACTGCTTTATATGATTCAAATTTTTCACCAAGTAAGCCAAGAATGTAGCAAAATTACAACCAAATCTTACAGCACTTCTTTTAGTAGTGCTATCAATTTGTTGCACGAAGATCTTAGGGCTTCCATCTATAATATTTATGGATTTGTTCGATTTGCTGATGAAATTGTAGATACTTTCCATGAATTTGACAAGATTGCTTTGTTGGCTCAATTCAAGAGGGATTGTTACGATGCAATCCAAAATAAAATAAGCTTAAATCCAATTTTACAAAGTTTTCAAATTACAGTAAACGAATTCAATATAGACCTTGCCCTTGTTGAAGCCTTTTTTAAAAGTATGGAGTATGATTTATCTAAACAATCTTATGATCAAGAAGCTTACAATGATTATATCTATGGAAGTGCTGAAGTTGTGGGATTAATGTGTTTATATGTATTTTGTGAAGGCAACAAAGCCATTTACGAAGCGTTGGTTCCAAGTGCAAGATCTTTGGGTGCAGCATTTCAAAAAGTGAATTTTTTAAGAGATGTGAAAGATGATTTTCAACAACTCAATAGAATGTATTTCCCAGGTGTAGATTTTTCAAATTTCACACCAAGAATGAAGCAAGAAATTGAAGAAGACATTGCTAATGATTTCAGACATGCTTACGAAGGAATCCTAAAATTACCTTTAAAAGCTCGTTTTGGCGTTTATGTTGCATACAAATATTACCTCAGTTTATTCAAGAAAATTAAACAATTAAAGCCTCAACGCATTTTAGAAGAGCGCATAAGAATTCCTAATTATGCAAAACTTTGGGTTGCTACAAAAGCGGCAATAAGAACCCAACTAAATATGCTTTAATCTCTGATGTTGGTATGGAAGAAGTTATTTTAGTTTCCCCGCAAGACGAGGAAATGGGTTATATGGAGAAGATGGAGGCACACCAACTTGGATTACTACATCGTGCATTTAGTGTTTTTTTATTCAATTCTAAAGGTGAAATGCTTTTACAAAAAAGAGCAATATCTAAATACCATAGCGGTGGATTATGGACAAATGCTTGTTGCTCTCATCCACGCAAAGGCGAAACAATTGAACAAGCCGCTTCTAGGAGAACTCGCGAAGAATTAGGCTGTGAACCTGAACTTCAAAAAATACATACATTTATTTACAAAGCGGCTCTCGACAATAACTTAACTGAACATGAATTTGACCACGTTCTTGTTGGCAATTATGAGGGAGAAATGAACCTTAATGTTAATGAAGTTAGCGAAATCGTATATCTTCCGATCCAACAAATTCGACAAGAAATGAATGAGCAACCGGATAAATTTACAGTATGGTTTAAAATCATCTTTGAAGAAGTAATTTCATTACTTCAATTGCGTGCTTTATAATTTTATTGCTTCAGTATAAAATGAAGTTTTAGTTTTTTTTTAAATTTTATCTTATATGAAATCTTATCGCTACAATCATTCAGCTTATAAAACTGGAAAAACTCCTGCAATTGTTATTGGTGCTGGTGTTGGTGGGTTGGCAATGGCAATTAGATTGGCAATTAAAGGATTTGAAGTTGATGTTTTTGAACGCAACAATTACCCAGGCGGGAAATTATCAATGTTTGAAAGAGATGGTTACATGTTTGATGCTGGCCCATCATTATTTACTCAGCCAGCTAACATTATAGAATTATTTCAACTTGCTGGCGAACCTATTGATGAATACTTTCAATTTTCAAAAGTGCCAATTGCTTGTAGGTATTTTTATGAAGACGGAAAAATTGTTAATGCTTATACCGAAAAAGAACTTTTTGCTAAAGAATTGCAATCTGTAGTAGGTGAAGATCCTCAAGCTGTAATCGATTATTTAAAAACAGCAGAAAAAGCATACACTTCTATTGGACATATATTTCTCCATTTTTCTCTTCATAAATTATCAACTTGGTTTAATAAAAGAATTTTTGCAGCCATCGGAGCAACAAAATTGGAGTTTCTTACATTGTCTATGCACCAATATCATCAAAAGAAGTTCAAATCGCCACATACTGTTCAATTGTTTAATAGATTTGCTACTTATAATGGCAGTAACCCTTATGAGGCACCTGCAATGCTGAGCATGATTCCACATTTAGAACAAAATGAGGGAACTTTTTACCCACAAGGTGGCATGATTAGCATTACCAACGCACTTTATAATTTGGCTTTAAAACTAGGTGTACAATTTCATTTTAGTAACCCTGTTGAAAAAATAGTACACGAAAATGGCAAAGCGATGGGTGTTATAGCCTTGGGCAAAAATCATTTAGCTCCATTAGTAATTACAAATTCAGATGTATTTTATCTTTATAAAGATTTGATTCAACAACCCAAAGAAGCAGCTAAAACCCTTAAAAGGGAAAGAAGTAGTAGTGCTTTAATTTTCTATTGGGGCATGAAAAAAGAATTCCCTCAATTGTTGCTCCATAATATTTTCTTCACTGAAAATTATGCTGCCGAATTCAAAAATTTATTTGATACCAAAACAATGTATCACGACCCCACAGTTTATGTAAATATTACTGCTAAACAAGAACCTGGTCAGGCACCATTGGGCAAAGAGAATTGGTTTGTGATGATTAATGCCCCGGCAGATGAGGGGCATGATTGGGAAAAAATTCAACAAGAAGTAAAAAAATCAGTTATTCAAAAGCTGAGTAACATCTTAGGTGAAGATATTGGTGCAGCAATTGAAACAGAGCACATTTTAAATCCCAAAGGCATTGAGTCCGAAACAAAATCATACAAGGGTTCATTGTATGGAACGAGCTCAAATTCAACATTTGCAGCATTTTTAAGGCATCCTAATTTTTCAACTACTATTGAAGGTTTGTTTTGTACTGGGGGAAGTGTACATCCGGGTGGTGGAATCCCTTTAAGCTTGAAAAGCGCAAAAATTGTTAGTGAATTGATTGATTAGCTTGGGCTATTATGTTTTTTTAATGGATATTGAAATGAGGCTGACTCAAAAGTGTCAAAAAAGCTTTTTTTTTCGGGTATCTATTAGAGAGAGGGTATCGTTTATCAAACTCTCAAAGGATTGTTTTATTTATGATACAGCCTCAATTACAAAACGTTGATTTTATATACAGAAATAATGATTTACCACTACAATATATAACGTGGTAGCCCTGTGACATGAAATGATTTTCAATATTACAAATGGGTGCTATTTGTTAGACAAGGTTGAACATTTATATATGAAGTACCCCCCTAAATATACAAACTATTAATACATATTTAATGACCACGAAGTGGTCAAATATATATAGACAATCGTATGAAATAAAAAACGACTCCGAAGGAGTCGCACCTATGTTTGTATCGTTGAATAATTCAATAAACCTCAAGATTATTTGAATATGCGACTCCTTCGGAGTCGTTTTTTATTTAATTAATTTACTAGATATATTTGACCACTTCGTGGTCATTATTGCGGCAATTGTTTATATAAGTTAAATGACTTCTTTGTTTGTCAAAATGAAATCTATTTGTGTAAATGGCATTTATTTATACTACAGAGGCTGACTCAAAAGTGTCAAAAAAGCTTTTTTTTCGGGTATGTATCGGAGAAAGGGTATCGTTTATCAAACTCTCAAAGGATTGTTTTATTTATGATAATGCCCCTACGTTTGATAATACTTGCTTTTATTAATGCTGTTTCATTATAGGGTACAATGAATAGCCCCAGCTTTAGCCGGGGGGTTATTATAATATTTAAGATTGGCTTTAGCCAAAATATTCAAACTTTAAATCGGGATGTCTACCCTCTCAAAACAAGAAAAAAAGCAGCTTGAATAATCAATAAATAAAACGCAAAAGGATGATAGTTGAATTTGTTTTTGTTGAAAAATATCAATAATAAGGAAGAAATACCAAACCAAGTAATGTAGTTATAAAAGGGTATGATATTATTTTCCCATTGCCAAAAGCCTAGTTTTATTGCTGCTGGTTCCATTATCCAATCAAAAAATGTTGCCAATAACCCACCACAAATCACATTAATAATAATATTAGACGATTTTAGATATTTGGCTACACAAATTCCTGAAGCGTAAACTATCATAAACCAATTAAAACTGATTAGAATAGGTACTCCAAAAATCTTTTGTCCAAGTATTTCACCATAGTGATAAGAACCAAAAAGGAGTCCTGTATTAACACCTATCATTTCGGTAACAAAGCCTAGCAAGATAGCACTTACTACAAACAAATAAAAACGCTTATTGCGTGAGGGGGTTGTCCAAATCAACAAACTAAAAACCAATAGCAAATTCAGGGGCGTTAAATCTAGAAACCACTCTTTTTTAAAGAATAGAATTCCAATTGCTCCAGCTAGGTGAACAATTAGCGCAATTATACCCGCTAAAGTGTTGGTGGTATTTAGTTTGTATGCTGTAAGTGGTGTTCTAACAAATTCCATAATGATATTACTACCTGTTAAATGCGAAGTTCGCAATAAAGTATTGAAGTTTATTAAAAATCTATAGATTTGATGATGCTCTTTACAATTTGTGAATATTTTTCTTTGGCAGATAAGTTTTAAAATCGACTATTTTAAATTATGATTAAGATACTTTTAATCGAAGATGATGCGGACATAAGGGAAAATACAGCCTCAATTCTTGAGATGGCAAACTATACTGTTTTTACAGCAGAGAATGGAAAGATTGGTGTGGAAAAAGCAATTCAAGAAAAGCCAGATTTAATCATTTGTGATATCATTATGCCGGTGTTAGACGGTTATGGCGTATTTCATCTGCTTAATAAAAATGAACAAGTTCAGCATATACCGTTTATTTTTTTAACTGCAAAAGCAGACCGACTAGATTTTAGAAAAGGCATGGAAATGGGGGCAGATGATTATATTCCAAAACCATTTACAGAGATTGAATTGTTGAATGCTATCGAAAGTAGGTTAAAAAGAAAATTAATCTTACAAAAGAATTATTCAGGCGATGTAAATGGTATAAGAGATTTGATGAGTGATATGGGAAATGCTGAGGCATTAAAGCATTTGGCAGAAGATAGAAATGTAAATAATTACAAAAAGAAACAACTTATTTATGCTGAAGGCAATCATCCAAATAAATTATATTTCATTTTAAAGGGCAAAGTGAAAACGTTTAAATCCAACGATGAAGGAAAAGAGCTAACAGTAGGATTGTATAAAGAGGGGGAGTTTTTTGGTTACCTCGCGATGTTAGAAAATGCGATTTATAGAGAAAGTGCACAAGCTATGGAAGAAACCGAATTGGCACTTATTCCACGAGAAGATTTTGAAACCCTTGTCAGCACAAATCCCGACGTTACCCAAAAATTTATTCAAATATTGGCACATAATGTGTCAGAAAAAGAAGAACAATTGATTGGCTTAGCCTACAATTCTTTAAGGAAAAGGGTTGCCGATGCCCTAATAACCCTTCAAAAAAAATACAAACGAGATAGTGAACCCATATTTTCAATCCATATTTCTCGTGATGATTTGGCAAATATCGCCGGAACTGCTACTGAATCGCTAATTAGAACGTTAAGTGATTTTAGAACTGAAAAACTTATTGATATTAAAGACGGAAATATAATTGTGCTCAATGAAAAAAAATTGGTTGCTATGATGAATTGAAAAGTTTTTTGATTATTCTTTTATTTGATTAAATTCTTAGATTTCATTATTTTTAGTAATCTAGATTTTATCAACGATTAACTTTAAAATTCGGTTAAATGTTTTTCCGAAATACAAGCCAAAAGAAAGAAGCCATTTTAATAATTGATATCGCTCAGGAATATCTAAAAAATATGTCTGATGTCGTTCCTGTTTATTCTGAAGAAGACAAGCGTTTTATTTGGAATCTTTATTCATTAGAGCAATATTTCAATATTTCTGAATATTGGAATGGGAAAAATGGACAACCATCTATGAATGATATTTACATACAAAATATCCTTGAATACTTAACTACTCAAAAAAATCAATTGCAAATGCTATCTCAAGAAAAAGTACAATTGGTTGTTGAATTGTTGAATAGGACTAGGATTTAACCTGTTTTTTTTCTTGCCACGAATGCACGAATATAATTTGCCACGAATACACGAATGATTTTTTCTTGCCACGAATGCACAAATTGTATTATAATATTGCTAAGAATATTTGCTAACAACTAACAACTTACTAATTACCACTTA
>CAMBYC010000052.1 GCA_945871875.1 Sphingobacterium thalpophilum | reverse complement strand
AAATCGGTTTTAATACTTGCAGACCGCTCAATCCTTTTTTGAATACCCATTGCATCTTCTCTATTTCTTAACATCAACCGCTCTTTTATTACTTCCGAATCGGCATCGATCAACACATCTTTTATATTTGGATACCTACTTTTGGCAATCGGTAAATATTGTCGAGAACCATTTACCACAACATTTAACCCTTTTTGAAGCCATAAATCTATTTCTATACCTATCCCATAACATTGTCCGTGACTTTCCCAATCCAACGCAAACAAATGATTTGCTTTCCGCAAAGCAAATTCTTCCCTACTTATATTGATGTGGTTTTCATTGCCCGCCTCCGTATCACGTGTAATGTATCGATGAGCAAAAATTACTGGAGCATTTCCATTAATGGCTTTTCTTGCATAATTCATTAATGTATCTTTCCCAACGCCTGATGCTCCAATCACATAAAATAAGGTAGACATATAAATTAAGTTTTAAAATTCTTGTGGAAAATTGAGTAATAAATCTGTTGTGCCTACAGCAATTGAATGTTGCATCAAAAAGGCTACTCTATCTACCGCTTTTCTTAATGCTTCTTCAAATGAAAGATGTTTATAATAATGATACAAAATGAAATGTGCTACCAAGGCATCTCCTGAGCCGCCAAAATGATTTGGTTGCTGCTTTTGCGAATAAGTAAAAACCTCTTTCCCAAAAACTTTAATCCCTAGCCCATCATTTTCAAATGGAATGCTGGTTGCTATTAAATTGGTTTGAGGAAACCTAGTGATGAAATCTTGAATAAACACATCTGCCTCCCCAACTTTTTCGGGCAGTTGATTGGTCAATATTTTTAACTCTGTTAAATTGGGAAACGTAAAATCTGATTGCTCAATCAAAGAAGGCCATTGTTCTATAACCTCTTTTGAAACATAAGCCCTACCATGATCGCCACAAACAGGATCGGTAATAATGGTTTTGATTATCGGCTTATATTTTTGAATGGCTTCTTTAATGATTACCGCTTGTTGTGCATTGCCCAAATAACCGATATATAAAATCAAATCAACATCTCTATGAACCGCCAATTCGAAACTGCCTTCTAATAATGCTTGAAATGGCGTATCAAACCGTTTCACCAACTGCATATTGGTTAATCCATTCAATAAAACACTGGGAACGGGTAAAATATGCTCGCCCAACGTATGTGTAAAGGTTTTTAAACTTGCTGTTCCATGCACTGCAAAACTTCCAATGGCTAAAGTGAATAATTTTTTCAATGTGTTAAGGTATTTGGGAATTCAATTTCTACAAAGATGCCAAAATGATCGCTTGGATATGTTTTGAACGCTTCACTGTATTGGTTTAAAACTATAGAAGATTTTATAACCTTATGTTTTGTAGCATTTGGTAATGCTTGTGCAAAGATAAAATCTACACAAACTCGTTCAAAATGATGGTATTCAGGTGCTAAACTTATACAAGGTTTATCGCCATCGCCTTCTTCATACAAATCAAAAATATTGCTTAAAGCTTGCAATGACTCAATTTCTAATGAAGAAGATGTTGCATTGAAATCACCACAAATAAAATGATTTTGGTGGGTTTGATTCTGGTTTATAACAAATGCCAGTTTTTCAATTTGCAACAACCGCGTATTTTCAGCATCAGAAATATGTGTTAGATGCAGGTTTGTAATCAACACATGCTCACCATTGGGTAAAGTTACAATGGCTTGCTGAAGCTTGCGTTCATCATCTTCCGAAGTTAACGGCAACAATACTGGAGGCAATTCTGTTAATGGAAATCTAGACAATATCCCCAATCCCGACAATGAATCTCGCCACCCGCCATCGAAATACCTAGATTTCTCTCTTCCTGGTAAAAAGGTTTGATACATTCCCAATTGTTCTGCCAAATAATTTAATGTATCTGCATTTTCATCTTTTGTTTGAAAACATTCCTGACAAGCAATAATATCTGGAGCAATAGCTTTTAATTCTTCAACCATTAACAACATTCGATTAAAATAATCTCCGTCACATTTCCAAGTGTTAATAGTTACAACAGAAAGATTTTGCATTGTAACAAATGTAAAACAATACAGTATTAAATTAACCATTGAAAAAGCTCTGAAGATTAAGGTTGTAATAAGTTTTAATAAAAAAATGAGAATTTAACTTACACTTAATACTTATATTCTAAATTCACTTATACTTTAAGAATTTTTATGGAGAATAGAGATTATATTTTAGTAGAATGTGAACTAGAACCACTTGAAAAATTGGTGTCAGATTTAGAACCCAATTTTGAAATCAAATTGGCAAAAGCTCCTTCTATTTGTATGACAATGATTAAAGCGGAAGATTCTGTTGAGCATCAACCTTTTTTTCTTGGTGAAGCTATAACTACAGAATGTCAAATCCTTGTAAACAAACAAATTGGGTATGGCATCTGCTTGGGTGATGAACCCGTTAGAAGTTATTGCATTGCATTTATTGATGCCGTTTTGCAATTAGATGGTGAAGAAACCCATGAAATTGAAGCATTTATAGATGAGCATTCAACACTAATTAACGCTTCAAGAAAAATGGAATACAATCAAATCCTCAAAACAAAGGTGGATTTTAAAATAATGGAGCAAGAGTAAAATGAAAGAAATAGTTTACAATGAAGTAAGTGATGCTCAAATCCATTTTAGAATCCTATTAAATGCAATAGCTCACCCGGGAAGCATTTATGATTTCCCTAAAATGGATCTTACACCACCCAATAATATCAATCTAGCATCGGTATTTATAGGTTTTGCGTTGATGAATGCTGACGTTAGTTTTGCCGTGCAAAATGAAAATACAACTGCAACAACTGAATACTTGGCTTTAAATACCGGAGCTTCAATAGCAACGCTTGAACAAACTGATTTTTTATTTACTACCGGAAATACATTTCCCTCTTGCATTGAATCTCTAAAAATAGGTACCCTTTCTTACCCCGAAAATAGTGCTACCATCATCATTGATGTAATCCAACTATCATCCACTCCCGAAGAAAACACTTTGGCAATTGAACTCTCCGGACCTGGAATAGAAAATACAACAATATTATACATCAACGGATTATCCGTTACCCTAATGATTGCTATCCAAGAACAAAATACCGAATTCCCATTGGGCTTAGACATTATGCTTACAGACAACCATAACCAAGTGGCTTGTATTCCCCGTTCTAGTAAAATATCTTTTCCATCATCCTTAAATAGTCATTCATAATGGGATACGTAGCCGTTAAAGGTGGATCTGATGCAATACACAATTCATTAGAACTGGTAGAATTTTACCGCTTAAAAGATGCTGTTCAACCACTAGAAATTGAACAAATAAAAGGACAATTGCGACTCGCCGTTGATAAAGTGATGGGCGAAGGGGGATTGTATTCTCAAGAATATGCAGCTATCGCCCTTAAACAAGCTGAAGGTGAAGTATTTGAAGCCGCTTTTATCATCAGGGCTTTTAGAACTACCCTACAAAGACGATTTTACTCTGAAACCCTCAACACCAGAGAGATGTTTGTAAAACGTAAAATCTCCGCTTCGTTTAGAGAGATTCCTGGTGGACAAATTCTTGGACCAACCCGCGATTATTCCCAACGCATACTAGATTCATCCAAAGCCTTTGAAACTATTGAAGATGTAAAAAAGTTTGTTGAACATTTCAAACTTTCGGTTGATGAAACCCAACTTCAAGAGATTATACAATATGGCAAAGTGATTGATTTGCTTGCCAATGAAGGTTTGTTGAAACCTATAAATCCGAAAGAAGATCGAAAATTGGTAGACATTACCCGCGAGGCAATTAAATTTCCAGCACCCCGCTCGGCTAGATTGCAAATGCTGGCAAGGGCTGAAACCGGTGGATTAATGGCGATGGGTTACAGCAGTATGCGCGGATTTGGTAGCGTTCACCCTACCGTTGGAGAACTGCGTTACGGTCAAGTGCCCGTTAAACTTAAAGATCCTTCTGGAAGAATTCGATACATCGGTAAAATTGAAGTTACTGAAGCCGAAATGATTGCAAGTACTTCCGTTTCTAAAAAAACAGAATTGCCTTCTTACACCGTAGGTTATGGATTGTGCTTTGGTCAAAATGATACCAAGGTAATTTGTATGGGCATCTTGGATACTACAATGCGTAGCCCTGATGCTTCAATGCCTGCCAACGACCAAGAATTTGTGCTTTACCATACGGAAGGTATTGAATCGATGGGTTTTACCAACCACTTGAAACTTCCACACTATGTTACCTTTCAATCTGGATTGAAAAACATTCGTGAAGCCATCGAAAGAAAAACGGCAAACCCTTCTCAACCACAACCCGAACCTTCAAAAGCTTAATAATCAAGATGGTAGAAAACAAAAAATACGTCAACAAATACAATTTCGCCTTCATTGATGAAGCTACTAAAAAAGAAATTAGACGAAAATTGTTAAAAGCGATAGCTATTCCGGGCTATCAAGTGCCTTATTCTTCTCCAGAAATGCCTATCGCAAGGGGTTGGGGAACGGGGGGATTGCACGTAACATTGGCTATTATTGGGGCTGATGATATTTTCAAAATCATCGACCAAGGTAGCGATGCCAGCGTAAACGCTTGCAACCTTCGGAATTTTGTACACGATATGACCGGCGTTAAAACCACATTTGATACTGCTGAAGCCACCATCATACAAACAAGACACCGCATCACAGAAGAAGAACTTCAAGCAAATCAGATTTTTGTTTATCAAGTACCACAACCAGAGCCGCTAAGAGGTGTTGAACGTTACGAAAACAAAACCCGCCAAATGCACGGGGAAGCCGATTATGCAAAAATGTGGGTTTCTCTTTATGAACAATTCATCACGCACGGAGATATTATGTTGGGTGCCGGCTACCCCGTAAAAGTAAACGACCGCTACATTATGGCACCTTCTCCAATTCCAAGATGGGATGTGCCCAACCTCAACCACTCTAAAGCCATCCACCTTTTTGGTGCCGGAAGAGAAAAAAGATTATATGCCGTTCCTCCACACACCAAAGTGGAAGCCCTTGAATTTGAAGACGTTAAATTCCACATCGAAAACTTTAATGGCACTAAATGCGTTAAAACCGGCTACCATAAAGCCTTTTTAGATGAACTCTATTTCGACGATGGTTCTAAACATTTTTTAATCAACGACAGCAATTTCTTAGATAAACTAATCGAAAACTTGCAACCTGTTCAACACAGTAACCCATATTTAAATCAAATTGAAGATGAAAAGAACTGATGAAAACTGGTTGTTGAAAGTATCAAATCTCACCAAAATTTATGGTGAACCGGATGAAAGCACCATCGAAAATACCGGACCAGAAGTAAATTCTAATATTTGTCCCAATACCGGAAGTATTGTGGCTTGTGCCGATATCAATTTTGATTTATATCCCGGAGAAGTTTTGGGTATCGTGGGTGAGAGTGGATCTGGGAAAAGTACAGTAGTAAAACTATTGTATTTCGATATGGAGAAATCTTATGGAGAAGCTTTATTTTCTGCACACCAAGCTGGAGAAGTAAATATTATGGATGAATCCAACCAAATGAAAAGGAAAATCCGCAACCACTTGATGGGAATGGTTTATCAAAATCCACGCGATGGATTGAATTTCAGGTTTTCATCAGGAGGAAATATAGCCGAAAAATTGATTATGGGCGGCAATTTTAATGTGGGTTCTATTCGCAATAGAGCAAAAGATTTGCTAGAAAAAACCGAAGTGCCCGTTTTGCGTTTGGATGACCGTCCAGCTTCTTTTAGTGGAGGAATGCAACAGAGGGTGCAAATTTCAAAAGCCATTGCCAACAACCCGCCGTTGTTGTTTTTAGATGAAGTGACTACTGGCTTAGATGTTTCGGTGCAAGCCCGTGTGTTGGATTTGATTCGTGAATTGCAGCAAGATCTTGGCATAGCAATGATTGTGGTTTCTCACGATTTGTCTGTAATCAGAATGTTGACCGATAGAACATTGGTGATGAAAAATGGTAGAATTGTGGAAAGAGGGTTAACCGACCAAATTTTACAAGATCCTCAACATGCTTATTCACAATTATTGGTAAGCTCATTGTTGTAAAAAATTATAAAGTAAACGCACTTAGCCCTTTTGTATGAATATATTAACGGTAAATGATTTGAGCAAAGTTTTCCAGTTGCATATTTTAAACAATAAAAGACTGGAAGCATTGAAAAACATCAACTTTTCAATGGGAGAAGGGGAGATTATTGGGCTAACTGGGAAATCGGGTTCTGGTAAATCGAGCCTTATGAAATGCATTTACCGTACTTACCTCGCTTCTTCTGGTGAAATCATTTACGAAAGTGCGAGAGGTCCAATCAACTTAGTAACCGCTACGGACCACGAGATGATTGAATTGCGAAAAAATGAAATCACTTACTGCTCGCAGTTTTTAAGTGTGATTCCAAGGGTGCCGGCAGTTGATGTAGTTTGTGAAAATCTTTTCCGCTCTCAAAATGATAAGAATGCATCTAGAGAAAAAGCAAAAGTAATGCTGGAACAATTGGGTTTGCCCAACGAATTGTGGGATGCTTACCCCGTAACTTTTAGTGGAGGCGAACAACAACGCATCAATGTGGCAAGGGCAATTATCGCCGCTCCAAGATTGTTGCTCATTGATGAACCTACAGCATCTTTAGATCCTAGAACTAAAGATTTTGTAATCAATATGTTGTTGGATTTGAAAAAAGAAGGTACATCCATCATCTGCATTTCTCACGATGAATATACTTTGGAGAAATTGGTAGACAGAAGATTGCACTTACACCTTGGTGCAATTGCATAATTTAATGTTTCAAACTTGATAAAAACGAAAAACCATAGATAACCATTTGTTATGAACAACGTAATTATTAAAAACGCAACTTTAGTAACACCAACAGAAGTGTTGGAAGGAGCAAGTGTATCAATTAAAAATGGTAAAATTGATCAAATCTTTACCGGTTCAGTTGAACTTGAGGGAGAAAGCATTATTGATATTGATGATGCATTTTTGATGGCGGGTATAATCGATATCCATACAGACGCTTTGGATGCAGAGATTATTCCTCGTCCGGGGGCTGATATTCCTATTAACGTGGCGTTTAGAGAATTGGAAAGAAAAATGAGTGGCTGTGGTTTTACAACCGTTTACCATTCTTTACACCTTGGTTATAGAAATGCAGAATACCATTCTCGAAGCAAATACAGTAGAAATGAAGTATTTGAAACCGTTTACAATGCCACTCAAGGCTCTACTTTGTTGAACAATAAAATCCATCTTCGTTTTGAACTTACTGGTGTTCATGCCTATAACGATTGTATTGAATTTATGCGCAATGGCTATATTTCTATGCTTTCTGTTATGGACCATACGCCTGGTCAAGGTCAATTTACCAGAAGCCATTTCATTGAATTGATGATAAAAAATGGTAAAACCAGAGAGCAGGCTGAACAAGAATATGAAGAAAAAAACAATCGCACTGCTGTTAAAGGCGAGGAATTGGAGTTTATGATAAAAACTGCAACAGATTTGGGTATCCCTGTTGCTTCGCATGATGATGATACTACGGAGAAAGTAGATTACATGAAAAGTGTTGGGGTTAACATTTGTGAGTTCCCTATCAATTTAGAAACGGCGAAACATGCAACCAATTTGGGTATGTATGTTGTAGGAGGCGCTTCCAATATTTTAAGGGGTGGATCTTTGTCGGGGAATGTAAATATGAAAGATGCAGTTTTAAGTGGGTTTGTGGATAGTTTGTGTTCAGATTATTATCCGCCTTCTATTTTACATTCTATTTTTAAATTACACCACGAGGGAAATATGTTGCTCCCCGATGCGGTAAATTTAGCTACTTTAAATCCAGCTAAAGCCGCAGGAATTAGTGCTGTTACAGGAAGTATTGAAACCGGAAAAAATGCCGACCTCATCGTTGTTAAATTGATAGATGGAATTCCGATGGTAACGCATACTATCGTAAATGGACATTTGGCGGCCCAAGCTTCTTCATCCATCAATTACAACCAAAGCGAACAAAATTAATCAAGATGACATCATTCCAATCTGAAGATTTTACATTTGAAGAATATACCCAGCGACAAACGCAGGAAATTTCTTCTGAACGTGTGGTTGAAAAATCAACGCAAGCAAAAGCTGCGGGTAAATTTGAATGGAATGGTGTTGAATGGATTCCAAATGATTACAAGGGTTATGCAATTATTACAAAGTTGGATGATCTTACTCAAAATCTACCTCTATTAGAAAGATTGAAAGCACTTCAACTAGCGATAGTTAAAAAACTAGAACCAAACAAAGGGTATTATCATTTGTCAATAGACAGTTTTCACCAAACCGTTGCAAATACCCTTTCTGCCGATCGCTTCCAGAAAAATATTGTGGATGCTGGATTAGAAAATGAATACCCACATATTATAGAACAAGCTTTTTCAACAATTCATCTTCCACTTTTTACAGAACCCGTTAAAATGAAAATGGTTGGATTAAGCATTTTTGGTACAGCCATCGGCTTATTGGGCATCTTCGAAAACCAAACTGATTACGAGAGAATTACAAATTTTAGAAAAGATTTCTACCAAAATGAAACCCTTGCTCAATTGGATGTAAAAATGACTAGACCGTTCATCGGACATATTACCCTCACCTACATTGAACATCCGCTATCAGAACAAGAAAAACAACATTTAGCAACTACCATTTTGGAACTCAATGAGCAATTGGCTAAAGAAGAAAATTATTTCTACTTATCCAACACCACATTAAGGCAATACAATCATTTAGGACAATTCAATACCCAAAAAAACTATCCATCTATCCAATTATAAATTAAGCAAATGCAATACATCGCTCAATTTCCAGAAATTATTGACCCCTCACACAAGCAGCAGCTGAGTGAAAAGCCATACATTCATCCTACCTGCTTTATCAAAGATTCTACCATCGGAAGTTGGACGGCATTGGCAGCAAATACTATGTTGGTTGAATCCAGTTTTGGAGATTATAGTTACACCGCAGGAAATGTGCAAATTATTTACGCCACAATCGGAAAGTATTGCTCTATTGCAAACAGTGTAAGAATAAATCCCGGCAATCACCCGCAATGGCGCGTTACCCAACACCACATGACCTACCGCAGAAAAGATTATGGATTAGATAGCAACGACGATATTGAATTTTTCAATTGGAGAAGGGAGCACCATTGTACTATTGGTCACGATGTTTGGATTGGACACGGGGCAGTAATTATGCCAGGTGTAAACATTGGAACAGGAGCGATAATTGGTTCAGGGGCAATTGTAACCAAAGATGTTGGTCCTTATGAAATTGCTGTAGGCGTTGCCGCAAAAGTGATCAAAAAACGATTTGATGATGCAACAATAGAAAAATTGTTGCAAAGCAATTGGTGGAATTGGGATAGAACTACGCTAGAAAAAAACTTCAACGACTTATTAGATGTTACTCATTTTTTAAACAACCATACCGCAAATCAATTATGAAATATTTAGCTAGATTATTTTATTCTGTTTCAATTGTGCTTTTCATCAGCTGCAATAGTCAAAATGATTCAAAAAACGGTGTACCATCCACGTTTAAAATCGGCATTTTTGGCGGAGAAAATCCTGCGGAAACAAAAACCAGAACCAAATTATTTCAACAATATTTAGAAAAAGAATTGGGCGTAAAGGTTGAGTTTATATACACAACAGATTATACCACAATTATTGAAGCATTACATAGAAAAAAAATACAAGCTGCCCATATTTCGCCATTTTCTTATGTAATTGCCAGTAGAAAAACTGAATTGGTACCATTGGTAACCATTGGATTAAACCATCAACCTACAACATTTCATTCTATTATAATTACAAATGCGGCGTCTCCTATTAAAAGTATTGAAGACTTAAAACTACATGCAAGAGATTTGTCTATTGCATTTGCAGATCCGGCATCTACTTCTGGACATTTAATTCCACGTGCTTTTTTGAATTCAATAGGATTAGATGTGGATTCATTTAAAGCCAAAGTTTTTGCAGGAAATCATGCTGGAGTAATTCTAAGTGTGCAATCAGGGAAAGTAGATATTGGAGGCACCAACAATGAACTTTCTTTCCAAAGATTGGTAGAAGATGGAGTTGTAAAGCAAGCAGATTTTAGAATTTTATGGACATCATCGCCATTAGTTAATGATTTGGTTATCATCAGGAAAGACATAGATACAGCATTTATCAATAAGTATAAGCAAGCACTTTTAGATGCCGATAAAAAAGATTTTGCTGCTTTTAGTGGGTCGATATATCGTTTTTATCCCCACCCTGAAAACATGCAATACATTGCCGTTGAAGATTCGGCATATAATGAATTGAGGAGGATTGCTGCTGGAATTAAAGATTTAAATTTTTCCAAATAATATAAAGTAGTTTTATGCTTTCTAAATTAAAACTTGTACTATTTGTTTTGTTGATGGGCTTATTCAGTTGCAATCAAAGTAAAGATTTAGATCAAAACGGCAATCCCAACAAAATTATAATTGCAATTTATGGCAGTGGAGACAACCAAGGCTCCTTAAGAAAAGCATTAGAACCAACGAGGCAACACTTAGAAAACAAACTCAATAAACCAGTAAGTTTAATTTTCGGTACAGATTATACCACAATAATAGAAGCAATGGTGGCTAAGAAAGCACATATTGCCTATATGAGTCCTTTCTCTTATATCCTTGCAAAAAGGAAAAACGCAGTTACCCCGCTGGTGGTGGTGGGTGAAAATGGAAAATCAACCATTTACCACAGCATCATTATGAGTTCAAAAAAGTCTGGCATCACCTCAATTGAACAACTAAAAACACAATCTAAAAATCTATCCATTTGTTTCTCAGACCCAGCTTCAGCATCAGGACATTTGGTGCCAAGAGGGTATTTAAACACCATTGGCTTAGATCCTGATAAAACATTTAAACAATCTATGTTTGCGGGAAGTCACCAAGCTTCGATGCTTTCTGTTGCTTCAGGAAAAGTAGATATAGGTTGTTCTACTATCGAATATGGTTTAAATGTTATGGTTCAAAAAGGTTTGATAAAACCGGAAGACGTCAATGTAATATGGACTTCAGATGCTATTGTAGCAAGTCCATTAGTGATTAGATCAGATATCAATCCATCTTTTGCCCAAGAGGTAAAAAACATTTATTTGAATATGACGAAAGAAAATCCAAATGCATTTGGCAGTTACATTAAAACATTTAAAGCCGATATAAACAATCTTTCTTATGTTCCAATAGAAGATTCAATGTATAATGGTTTGAGAAAAATTGCCGAAGGGATAAAAGACCTCAGCGAAATAAAATAAGCTGGTAAAAACAAATTTATGATTGAGGTAAAAAACATTTGTAAAACATTGCCCAATGGCAAGCAATTGCTAAAAGATATCAGTTTTTCTGTGAAGCAAGGCGAGTTTGTGGGCATTTTAGGTGCCAGTGGTGCAGGAAAAACATTAACCTTGCGTTGCTTAAATGGATTGTTAAAACCAGATTCGGGTGAAGTGTTGGTAAGCAACAGCAACGGGGAAATGCAAGATATTTCTACCCTAAACAAAAAGAACTTACGCATTGCCCGAAGTAAAATAGGCGTTATTTTTCAGGGATATAATCTTGTGAAACGCTTGTCTGTGCTGGAAAATATCATGATTGGCAAGTTGGGTCAGATCAATCCTTGGCGTAGTATATTTTATGGATTTACAGATGCAGAAGCTGCAGCAGCAATGGAGGTTTTAGAACGGTTTAAAATGGCACATTTAGCCAATAATCCTACAGGCAGCTTAAGTGGCGGCGAAATGCAAAGGGTTGCTATTGCACGAGCCATGTTTCAAGAACCGCAGGTTTTACTAGCCGACGAACCCATTTCAAATTTAGACCCTGGCAATGCACAAATGATTATGGAAATAATTGCTCCCTTGGCTGCAACTGTTCCTGTAATAGGCGTTTTTCACCAACCCGAAATGACGGCGAAATATTGTACACGAGTTATTGCTTTAAAAGAAGGTAGAATAATTTATGATGGCAATCCCAACCTAAATATTACACAACTCAATGAAATTTATGGAGAAGAACTTCAAAAAGTAGTAACCAAAATTGTAGAGCCTGAATTAAACGCTTTAAACATTACAAATGCGATTGAAGCAATTTAGTTTTAAAAGATATTATCCAATCATTGTTGGACTAATCGTTTTTGTCGCTTTATCTTGGGCTGCGGCAATTTCGTGCAAAATTGAATTGACTGGATTGTTTGAAGGCATCGGCAAGGGAATGTTTTTTTTTAAGAACTTATTTCCACCAGATTGGGAAGCTTTTCCTGAAATGCTTCAACCTGCATTGGATTCTTTAATTTTAGCGTTTTTGGGTACTTTTTTTGGCACACTAATGGCAGTTGTTTTTGCCGTTTTGGGTGCTGCTAATGTTTCTCATCCAATTGTAAGAACGATAAGTCGTTTTTTAATTGGTTTAGAAAGATCATTGCCTGAATTGTTCATTTTATTGTTTTTGATTGCTGCTTTTGGTTTAGGATCTATGCCCGGAATCATCTGTTTGAGTTTGGGATGTATTGGGATGTTGGGAAAATTATTGGCTGATGCCATTGAGGAGATTGATGGTGTGTTGATTCAATCTTTAACTGCTGTTGGAGCAAACAAACTTCAAATTATTGTATTTGGTATTTTCCCCGAAATATTACCTAAACTATTGGCATATTCCTTGTTTAGGTTTGAAATCAATATCAGGTTGTCGGTTATTCTTGGTGCTGTTGGTGCCGGGGGAATTGGTTATGAACTGGATTATGCTTTTAGTATGTTGCAATATCACCGAGCTTGTTCTGCTTTGCTTGTAGTATTAGTTCTAATTTTCGGCATAGAAAAACTTTCCGCTTACCTAAGAAATATGTTGAACATTAAAGCCAATCTAAAATGAAAAATCCAGCATATATTTTACCCTCCGCTCAATACAAAAGAAAGGCTACAATATTCAGTGTATTGTCTATCATTGTTATTGGTTGTTGTTGGTTTGTAGAATTCAATCCTTTTGGGTTCTTTTCTGAATTTCATTTTGTACAAGATTTATTGGGCGAGATGTTTCTTCCAAACTTTGAAATTATTTGGGACGACAACTCCATGGCATTGTCTATTTTACAAACGCTTTCAATGGCATTTCTAGGTACTTTTTATGGTGGATTTGTAGCCATCATTTTATCGTTTTTATCTGCAACGCCTACCATGCCTATTGTTTGGATTAGGAATCTAACCAAATTTATGCTGTCTTTGATAAGGGTAATTCCGAGTTTGGTTATCATTTTGATATTTGTGATAGCGGTTGGTCCAGGTGCTTTTGCTGGCGTTTTAACTTTGGTGATTACAACCATCGGAACCTTTGGCAAGCTATTTACAGAAACCATTGACAATACAGAAAATCCAGCAGGCGAAGCCATTTTTTCAGTAGGTTCGAATAGAGTTCAAATGATTAAATATTCAATTGTACCACAAATTTTACCATCGTTTATTGGCAATTTATTGTATGCTTTTGATATCAATATGCGCGCTGCGATAGGATTAGGCATATTTGGTGGGGGTGGTATTGGTTATAAACTCCACATGGCGATGAGGGTTTTGCATTATAAAGATGCTACTGCATTGATTGCTTTAATCATTGTTTTGGTAACTATTGTGGAAAAGATTTCAAATACGCTGAGGAAGAGGGTTATTTGAGGGATGAATTATGAATTATGAATTATGAATTATGAATTCGTTTTTTAAATAGCCCCTAGCTTTAGCTAGGGGTATTCGGTTATTTTGAAATGGCTTTAGCCACAAAATTTGTATTTTATTTCTAATGCTTAATTCCATCTAATTCAATCATAATACCTTGACTATCATATATTTTCATTTCATTGTTTTTAGGCTTTGCTTTTTGCTCGTGAATGCATAAGTTAGTAAAACAAATGCTGCGGAGAACGCCATAAATTGAAATTTGTTATTCTTTAATTTATGCTTAAATTATGATTGTAGCAATCATTTTTGTCCTAGTTCGTAATCTAGGATTTTCCAAGATTAAGAACTATAAAATTTAAAGGAGTTCTATTATAGAGTATTAAAATGAAAAGTTTCAATAATCTGAAAACAATATTGAATAAAGAATGACCACGAAGTGGTCACATATATATAGCTAAAAATGTTAAAAAATACGACTCCGAAGGAGTCGAACCTTTCGATTATTAGTCATTAATTTTTATTAGATAATTTTGCTAAAGATTATTCAATCCATTTAAACAAATACTCTTCCTTGAAATCAATTTCAAATTTGCTAAATAAATCTATGTATTCATCCTTGAAACTTCTATTATTATACCATTTTACAAAATGAAAATTTCTTGCATTCAATATTAAATTATTTGTAAAGAAATTAATAAAATATTCTATTTAATAGCTTTATTCGACTCCTTCGGAGTCGTATTTCTTTTCAAATACTTTGCTATATATATTTGACCACTTCGTGGTCATTCTTAAAATATTACCCAATTGGCATTTATACTAGCTTTGGGGGGCATTAAAAGAAACCTATTTATCTAATGCTATTGCGTAATTCCTTCTAAATAAATAATAATATTATGACTATCAAGTATTTTCAACCCATTAATTTTTAAATTTGTTTGTAGCTCTTGAAGGCTCAGGTTAGCTAAACAAATGCTGCAGACAACGCCATAAATTGAAATTTGGACTTAAGTCGATTATAGCCTTAAATAAAATGGTCAACAACCAAAACGCCCAATAATCCAACAACTGCTATTATTGTTTCCATGATAGTCCAAGACTTCAAACTATCTTTTATTGATACCCCAAAGTATTCTTTAAACAACCAAAATCCGGTATCATTTACATGCGACATTACGAGAGATCCCGAACCGATGCTCAATGCAAGTAAATTGGGGTTCATTCCAGTACTCGCCAAAATAGGCAAAATAAGACCAGCAGTAGTAATGCCCGCTACGGTGGATGATCCTGTAACGATCCTCAACGCAGCGGCTATCAACCAGGCAATTATTAATGGATTAATGGTGCTGTCTGCTGTTAATTTTAAAATTTCATCTCCCAAATGCATGGATTGCAATATTTCTTTGAATGCTCCAGCCCCTCCGATAGTAAGCATAAGTGGCGAAATTTCTTTGACTGCATCCAATAACCAAACCTGCATTTCTTGCCAAGCAATACCTCGTTTAAGGCCTATCAAATAAATTGCTGCAACCAAAGAAATCAATAATGCAACAATAGGCTCACTCAAAAATAAAACGACTATATTGCTACTAAAGGAATGCAAAGCAATTAATAGCACCGGCAACAATAAAACAAAAACACATAAACCAAAACTAGGTAACTGCTGTTGATTTTCTTCAGTTGTAAAAAGCATTGGTTCATTAGGTAAACGTCTAAGACTTTTCCCAAAGAGCCATCCAGCAATCAACATCGCCGGAATAGAAACAAGTATTCCTATACCCAGAATCTTACTTATATCTGCTCCAGGAAGATGGGATGCCAAATAATATGGTGCCGGATGTGGAGGCAGAAACCCTTGTGTAATTGATAAAGATGCCAACATTGGAACACCAAGATACACTGCGTTAATTTGATGCCGTTTAGCAGTAGATAGAACCAATGGTACAAGAAGCAAGAATGCAACAGAATAAAATAATGGTAATCCCACAATAAATCCAATAATCATAAAGGCAAAAGGCAATCGCTTTGGACCTAAAACAGCAACCAATTTGTCTGCAATTACGGTAGTAGCATCACTTTTGGCTATTATCTTACCAATCATTGCTCCTAAAACAATTATGACTATAATTGAACCCAATGTAGCACCAATTCCCCTTTGAATGGCGTCAATTGACGTTGAACTACTTAATCCATTTGCTAGTCCTAAAAATAAAGAAACAATTATAAATGCAATAAATGGCTGTATTTTAAGAACAGAAATTAATGCAACAAGAAGTAGAATGCTAATGATTATAAGTATCCACATATCACTGATTGAAGGCTAAAAGAATATAAATTTGTTACATGAAATTTAAAGTTTTTTTCTGATTGGTTGAAAGAAATTTAAAGCCAATTCAAAAACAATTTCAACAATATTAGTAACCCATTTTTCCAACCTAGATTCTTTTGTTGAAGGGTTGATTGACGTTTCCTTTTTGGGAATACTATGAATAAAAGAAAAGGAAACCAATGCTACAATGATCAAGATGGTGCTAAAGTGATTTTATTGTCATGATGATTGGTCTAAAGTGATTTGATAAATTAATAAGGAGATGGGCTAGTTGATGTCCAGCCACCATCAATAATTAGGCTTTGTCCGGTAATGTGTTTAGCATGAGTTGAAGTTAGGAAAAGCGCTGCGGCTGCAATATCTTGTGTGGATGCGGGTTTGCCCATGGGAGTAATTCTCGACCATGTTTCATGGTATTCGGGATCGGAGGCGGTTCTTTCAGTAATGGTTGCACCGGGTGCAATGGTGTTTATGTTGATATGGTACGGTGATAATTCTACTACCAGGTTTTTGGCAAGCATTTCCAAGGCGGCCTTACTCATCCCATACGCTGCCAGATTTTTATGGGCTTGATGGCCGGTTACAGAAGACATCAATAACAGTGATCCGCCATTTTCTTGTAGTTTCATTTGTTTGGCTGCCGCTTGCGCCAGAAAAAAGCTTCCTCCCAAATTGACTTCCATCACCCTAAAAAACGATTCAGGAGGATATTCAAAAAAATCGCCAAACAAGGTGATCCCGGCATTGGCTATCACCACATCGAGGCTTCCAGTTGCCCGAACCGCTGTATCAACCAATTGCTGTATAATGTATAATTGACTAGAATCGCCCGAAACACCCATACAACGGCCATTTTGAAGGGTAATTTTATCTATGGCAGCGGCAGTTAATTGTTCATCAATATCATTTAATACAACAAAAGCACCTTCGGCAGCAAGCTGGCTACAAATCTCAAAACCAATTCCTTGTCCGGCACCAGTTACAATAACCGTTTTGTTGTGAAATCTTCCTTCTGTCATATTCTTTTTTATTAACGCTTTGTAATTGTTAATTTACTATAAAAAATATTACAATGAACAATCAAATTTCTTTAATCCTGCCACATCTACCTCTGCAATAAATACATGTCCACTAAGTGGATATTGGTCTAACTCCTGAGGTGTTAATCCTTTTTTTGCAGTAGTGATAAGCAATGTACGTCTATTTTCACCTATAAAAGCACAGCAGGTAACATGTGGCACTGGGAGTTTTATAAAAGCAATCCTATTGCCGTTTTGAGGATCAAATCTTCCTACGCCAAATCCTCCCCACAAAGCAACCCAAAGTTTACCTTCCTCATCCATTGCCATCCCATCCGGAATTCCCATGCTTTTGTGAATGCTTATGGCTATATGATTAAACTGGAGCATTCCTGTGGAGGGATCAACTGTATAGCAACATATATTTTGTGTTACGCTATCGGTATGGTATAAATGCGTATTGTCTGGTGATAAAGCCATTCCGTTAGAAATGGTAAGATGATTCAGTTGCTTTTGCACCGTAAGTTTGTTGTCGATATAATAAAGATCACCGGCACCATCGGCGTGGTCGATACCTGTTGTTCCAATCCACAAGTTACCGTTGGTGTTGCATAAACCATCGTTGCATCGGATATTGGTCCAATCTAAATCAAGATCTGAAATCATTTCAAAATTTTTGTTATCAAGATGGTATCGTGCAATTCCTCCTTGAAGGGCAACAACAACATGGGAGTCTCCTGTGGGTATTATTAATGAAACCATTTCGGGCATCGGGTGCCGTTGTAATATTTTGGTGTGAAGAGGGTACTCAAAGATTGTTTTTTCAATAATATCTACCCAAAGACAGCTGTTTCTAGATTCAAACCAAACTGGACCTTCGCCAAGTGTGCAACCTGTTTGTACTAAAACCGATGCTTGTAGCATAATTAATTAAAAATATTTAGCGTATGACAATCATTTGTAACATTAATGATTCTATGGGGAAAAACAAAAAAGTGAAGGGAAATTGTTTGTAGAGGTAGAGAATGTTTTGTAACAACAATGCCTGCAGCAATTTTTTTTTAAGATTACCCATCCAAAAAAGTATCGATAACCACAATGATACAAATGCCAGATAAATATTAAAAAGATGAACAAAAAACATTTCAAATGTGTAAATTGTTATAGTATCGTTTATCATCATCAAAACAGTCGCTATGCAATTGTATGAAGGTGTTTGAAAACGTTTAAATTTTGCCTAGTTATTGTTTAAAAACTTCAGCATTATGGAAAAAAATACGCTTAGAAGTCAGGATTGGTTTGGCCGCACTGGTAAAGATGGGTTTATTTATAGAGCTTGGATGAAAAATCAAGGTATTCCAGATGAGTCTTTCAGAGGTAAGCCAATTATAGGTATTTGCAATACTTGGAGTGAGTTTACACCATGTAATGCACATTTTCGGGAGCTTGCCGAATCTGTAAAAAAAGGTGTTTTAGAAGCAGGAGGTGTGCCGATAGAATTTCCAGTAATGTCTTTAGGGGAAACATTAATGAAACCCACGGCAATGTTGTACCGCAATCTTGCTAGTATGGATACTGAAGAATCTATACGTGCAAATCCGATGGATGGGGTTGTATTGTTGTGTGGATGCGATAAAACCACGCCATCATTGGTGATGGGAGCATGTAGCGTAAACATTCCCACTATTGTTGTTTCAGGAGGTGCCATGCTAACAGGGAAATACAAGGGTAAATCCATTAGTACCAGTGATGTTTGGCGTTTCAATGACGCGTTTTCTAAAGGGGAAATGACGCAGGAAGAATTAACCACCGCCGAAGCTTGTATGTGTAGAAGTCAGGGACATTGTGCAGTAATGGGAACAGCATCCACAATGGCTTGTATGGTAGAATCTCTTGGACTAACGCTACCCGACAACGCAGCTATTCCGGCGGCAGATAGTAGAAGAAAGGTTTTGGCACAATATTCTGGACAAAGAATTGTAGAGATGGTGAAGGAAAACCTGAAATTATCAGATATTTTAACCCCCCAAGCTTTTGAAAACGCTATCATGGTGAATGCTGCCATTGGAGGATCCACCAATTTTGTATTGCATCTTTTGTCAATAGCGGGTAGAATTGGTGTTCCGCTTCAGTTGGAAGATTTTGACAGGTTATCGGTTGGAATACCTTTGTTGGCAAATCTGCAACCATCGGGTGAATTTTTTATGGAAGATTTTTATTATGCCGGCGGATTACCTGCTGTAATGAAAGCCCTACACAATCATTTGCATTCCGATCAAATTGCGGTAAGTGGAAAGCCCATTTCCGAAAACTATCAAAATGCCGATTGTTACAATATTAATGTGATTACATCAATAGAAAAGCCATTTAAAAGTCAATCGGGTATTTCAATAGTTACAGGGAATTTATGTACGGAGGGAGCGGTTATCAAGCCATCAGCGGCTACGCCAAAGTTATTGCAACATAAAGGGCAGGCTGTTGTATTTGAAAATATAGAAGATTATCATGCAAGGATTAACGACCCCGAGTTGCCAGTTACAGCAGATAGCGTGCTGGTTTTGAAAAGTGTTGGTCCGGTAGGATACCCCGGAATGCCTGAAGTGGGCAATATGCAAATCCCAAGGAAATTATTGGAGCAAGGTGTACTAGATATGGTAAGGATTTCTGATGGTAGAATGAGCGGAACCGGTTTTGGCACGGTAGTATTGCACGTTTCCCCTGAATCTGCTGTGGGTGGCAATTTGGCGTTAGTTCAAAATGGCGATTGGATTGAGTTGGATTTTGCCAATAGAACATTGAATGTATTGCTTTCTGAGGCAGAACTGGCAGAACGCAGGGAATTGTGGAAACCTGATCATCATGTAAGCCAAAGAGGATACATAGGCCTATATCAACAACATGTGCAGCAAGCTCATCTAGGGGCTGACCTAGATTTTTTAGTGGGGAGCTCAGGAAGTGTGGTGTTAAGAGACTCGCATTAGTTGTTAGTGGTTAGTGGCTAGTAGTTAGTACCATAAATGAATCTAGAATTAGGCATGAAGAATCTGGAATTAAGACATTGATCCTTCATTCCAGATTCTTAATTCCAAATTCACATAGTATTGCGTAATCATAGTTTATTTGTTCATTTGATTTAACTTCAATTGAATAAATAATCTTGAAAATAATTATAATGAAATCATTTACCAAAATTAGGATGATTAGGTTGCCAAAACGTTGGACCATTGAATATTATAACACTGAAACATTTGGAAAGGATAATTGGAATACTTGGAATATTGGGGATGTTGGATATATTGAAGGCGTTACAACAATTAATAGTCAGGTTGTTCTTGTAATTGTGTTAGGGAATAAAATTATAAATTGTTTTCCAAGTGCTGTTGAAGTAATTAAAGATCAAAGTTCTATAATTTAGACAATAGGGGATATATTGTATCCAATAAAACATTGGTTTAACTTGATACAATATTTTGGGTTTTTTTAATACGCTTGAATTAATACTTCTGTTGGTATTTTAAGAATGTCGTGAAGTTGTCTTATCATTTCAAGTGTTAATTTTCTTTTTTTATTTAGAATTTCACTTGCTCTGCTTTTAAGTCCAAATACTTTTGCAAGGTCATTTTGATTATAACCCATTTGTTCCATTCTGAACTTTATTGCTTCTATTGGATCTGGAAATCCGATTGGGAATTTCTCATTTTCATATTTATCAATAAGAATTGAAAGAATTTCCAATTCGTCTCCTTCAGACGCACCTTTCTTTGCGTCAAATATGATATCTAATCTTTTAAGAGCGTCTTGATAATCCTTGTCTGTTTTAATTGGCTTAATTGTCATAGTTGTTAGATTTTATTTGCGTCAATTTTATCATATTCTTATTAGAAAATAATTTAGAGTAATTCGGAATTAAAACTATAAAAATTCCCACCCTATATCACTTTCTTTAACGTAAACATCCCCCCTTTACTCTTAAAATATACCGTACCACTTGTTACATTTACAGTTACACTTTCCTTAAATGTTTCAGCATTTTCAATCCATTTCCCGGCTTTTAAATCTGTAATCAACACATTGTACATCCTGTTTTTCTTGCCAATGCTAAATTCAAGTTCATCTTCGTTTTTATCTAAACTTAGTTGTTGTGAAACTATTCTATTGGCAATGCTAATTGCAATATAATTGCCTTTTGTTGCCATTGACTTTGAAATCTTAAACCCTTTTTGAGCGGGCTTTGCATCCATTACTTGAATAACATTTAAAAAATTGTCAGACAATGCTTGTTGCTTAGGCCATAGTTCTATCCGCCATTGTCCTGCATCTTCTTGAGAAACTGTACCCCAATTTTTTCCATCTACCCAATATTCTTTGCCAGCACCTCCATTTTTTTCAATTTGCTGGTTGTTTATTTCGGGCAATATCACATTGTTTTGAAGCTTACCATTTCTTCCATTTTGTATACTTTCAAAACCAATTTCATCACCTTTTATATTTGGCTCATTTTGCGAATGCAACAACCAAGTTTTTTTAAAGCTTTCATTGGTAGATGTTACTTTATCTAACACAATCAATGCCCCCGGAAAGGGCAGCTGAGGAATGCTGATAAACATTTATAAGAACCAGAACATAATTCTATATATAATATCAATTTACAATTGAATAACAACTTCAGTTCCTAAAGGAA
>CAMBYC010000051.1 GCA_945871875.1 Sphingobacterium thalpophilum | reverse complement strand
TTAGCCCTTACTACTATTTCTCAATAATTTTCCTTAATTTAGGGTAATCAATCAACAACATGACAGAAGAGGCATTAATCAATGGCTGTCTGCACAATGAACCACCTGCACAGCAAGAACTTTACCTAAAGTATAGTCCTAAAATGCTCTCGGTGTGCTATAGGTATGCAAAAAACCGAGAAGATGCAGAAGATATGCTGCAAGAAGGTTTTATTAAAATATTTACCCAAATTCACCAATTCCAGCACCTTGGGGCTTTAGAAGGTTGGATGAGAAGAATTATTGTTCATACTTGCATCAATCATCTTAAAAAGAACAAAAAATTCTCAGATGCGGTTGACATTTCTAATGTTGCTGGCTTATATATTACTGATGACAATATTCCTTCTATTTTACACGCAAAACAAGTTATCGAATGTATCAGACTATTACCATTAGGATATAGAACGGTGCTGAACTTATATGCTATTGAGGGTTTTGCACATAAAGAAATTGCAGAGATTCTAGACATACAAGAAAGTACTAGTCGCTCTCAATATACAAGAGCAAAAGCACTCTTAGAAAATATCCTGCTTAAGAAAAACCTTATCGCGAAAAATAAAAACAAAAATTTTATACTCGCAGCTCAATGATGAATAACCTGAAAACACCAACCATACCAAACCAAAACTAACTTAGATATTTTTAACTTTTCTTAGACCATGGAGCATAATGATTTCAGTGACGAATTTGAAAGTTTTTTGCAGGAAAAAGCAAATGAACACAAACTATACCCTTCTGATAAAGTATGGTCTGCGATTCAACAAAAAATAAATCGCCCTAAAAGATGGCCTTTTGTTGCTTTAACTTTACTTTTTGTTGGCTTAGGATTGATTACTTCAATTGTTGAACCTGCTAACAATCAACTTGCATTAAGATCTCCAGAATTGGTTCAAAAATTAAATGCAACTACACTTAAAAATCTGTCTGTTTCACAAATTAAAAATCCTATTTCTGTATCCTCTAATTATCAGAATAAAAACAATTACTCAAAATTCAATCATTCATCTTCACTTACAGCTAATATTAACTCAATTTCACCATCAAATGAAGTTGATAATAATTCATTGATATCAAACCCTCAAGAGATTACAATTCAAGAAGCAACGATTTTTGATACCACTTCTAAAACATCTATTGATTTGTCCATTTCAGCGTTAGTTGTGGATGAAAATTTAACTCAAATAAATATTGAAAATACAAACTCTGAATTGGGAAATACAAAACTTACTCCTATTTCGACTGTCCAAAAAGAAGAGGACATAACACAAGAGCATGAACTTCCTGAAATCTTGTCTCCATCTGATTTGAAAAATTCACAACACAAAAAAAATCCATTGAATTGGCAAGTTTATTTTAGTCCAACAGTAAGTTACCGAACCCTTTCGGGTTCTGGCAACGTACCTGTAAATTTTATAGCACAATCATTAACATCGGGCACTACAAACTTTACCAATGTTAATGATGTAGTAAACCATAAAGCTGCTTTAGGAATGGAATTGGGTGCCGGTTTGGTTTATCAATTATCCAAAAAAATTAGGTTAAAAACAGGTTTGCAGTTCAATTATAACCAATATGATATTCGTGCATACAATTCAACACCTGAATTGGCACCACTAAGTGCCAGCAGATCTGGTAATGTTGAAATAAATGCTATTTCAAAACATAGAAGCAAAAACGGATATTCCCAAACTTGGCTAAAAAACCTTCATGCAATGATTTCTGTTCCAATTGGTGCAGAACTTACGATTCTAGGCAACCAAAATATATCTTTAAACATCGGTGGAAGTTTACAACCAACGTATATTTTAAGACATGATGCCTATATGTTATCAACCAATCTCAACAATTACGCAAAAGAAAACTCACTTAACAGAAATTTTAATATCAATTCATCTGCAGAAGTATTTATTACAGTACAAAAAGCAGGGCTAAAATGGACATTTGGACCCCAAATCAGATATCAATTGCTATCGAGTTATAAAAAAGAATATCCCATTATTGAACATCTTAAAGATTATGGATTTAAAATTGGGTTAAGTAAAACGATAAAGTGATAATTTTACTAAAATCCATTGTTCGTATTTTATAACAAACGTACTACATGCTATCAGTTCATTTTCAGGAATTGGCTCCTACCCTGCCAATATCACCAGGTATTTATAAATATTACGATGAAAAAAACAACTTACTCTATGTAGGGAAGGCAAAAAACATTCGAAAACGTGTCAGTTCTTACTTTTCTAAAACATTTACCAGTTATAAAACCCACGAACTTGTTCAACGCATTCACCATATAGAATTTACTATTGTTCAATCTGAACAAGATGCGTTTCTATTGGAAAATTCTCTTATTAAAAAATTCCAACCTCGCTACAATATCAATCTTAAAGACGATAAAACGTATCCATACCTTGTAATAAAAAAAGAACCCTTTCCGCGGGTTTTTCTTACAAGAAGGTATATTGAAGATGGCTCCGAATACCTTGGCCCATTTACATCAGTAAAAAAAGTGCGCGAACTACTAGAATTTATAAAACAAAACATTCCACTACGCAACTGTAAATTGCAACTGACTGAACAAAACATAAATAAGCAAAAATTTAAGGTTTGTCTTGAATACCATTTAGGCAATTGTAAAGGACCATGTGCTGGTCATCAATCTATAATAGATTATAACGATGGCTTATCTCAAGTGAAAGATTTTCTCAAGGGAAATTTATTCCCTATAATTCAGCATTTCAAAAAAGAATTAAAGGCTGAAGTAGAAGCACTTCAATTTGAAAAAGCTGAATTGCTAAAAAAGAAAATTGAACATTTATACGCATATCAATCAAAATCAACCATCATAAACCCTAAATGGGGAGATATGGATGTTTGTACCGTATCTATTTTTGAAGAAAAAGCTTATCTAAATTTTTTAATGGTTCGTAACGGAACAATTGTAAATACTAAATCTCAATGTATTGAACGCAAATTGGATGAACCTGCTGATGAATTATTGATGTTTGCCGTTGTACATTTCCGGGAACTCTTTAAAAGTGATGCCCCTGAAATAGTTGTACCAATTTTAATTGAATTTCCAAATACAGCTATCAAAATTACTGTTCCAAAAGCGGGTGAAAAGAAAAAGTTAATTGAATTGTCGGAGAAAAATGTAAATTATTTTATAGAAGAAGACCGGAAATTGCAAACCCTTCATCTATCATCACCAGATAGAGACATGACGGATGTTTTGTTGCAATTGCAAGATGATTTATCATTACAAGAATTACCGCTTCATATTGAGTGTTTTGACAATTCAAATTTTCAGGGAAGTTATCCTGTTTCTGCGATGGTATGTTTTAAAGAAGGGAAACCAAGTAAAAAAGATTATCGTCATTTCAATGTAAAAACGGTTGAGGGTATTAATGATTTTGCCACAATGAAAGAAGTTGTGTTCAGAAGGTACAAAAGGTTGGTTGCAGAACAACAAAATTTACCACAATTGGTGATTATTGATGGCGGGAAAGGACAACTAAATGCAGCACTAGAGGCTATTGAGAGTTTAGGCATTTCCGGTCAGATGACTTTGGTTGGTTTGGCAAAAAATGTAGAAGAATTGTTTTTTGCAGGAGATACTGACTCATTAAAATTGCCCTATGATAGTGAAAGTTTACAATTGATTAGATTAATTAGAGATCAGGTACATCGTTTTGGGGTTACCTTCCATCGGCAAAAAAGGGCAAAAGGAACATTTAAAAATGAGTTAGATTCAGTAAAAGGTATTGGAAAATCTACGGTTGATTTGTTGATGAAAACATACAAATCAGTTCAAAATATAAAAGCTGCCAATATGGAGGAAATCATAAAACTAGTTGGTAAAAAAAGGGCTGATATCATAAACCAACATTTACAAACTGAAAAATCTGAGTAAAAATAACCAAAACATCTATTAGCATTTACAATGTAACCAACTATAATATAGAGCAATTATTTATTTTTCAGGACAAACAGTAATACTAAAAAATCATACATTTTTATTCCTAAAATTGAAAAGATTTCTTTCAATAGCCCCCAGCTTCAGCTGGGGGTTTATAAATATTATGGATTGGCTTTAGCCCAAAATTTGAAAAATTGCTTCTAATCCGTAATCTGGGGTTAAAAGATGTTTTGTAAAAGACAAAAAAAGGCTGGATTTTCATCCAGCCTATAATTTCAAATCACATTAAACAAACTAATTATTAATAAGACCACAAATCTTGTTCAAAGTTGAATATTCTTTCTTTAATATTATCACCTTCTAACAATCTGAGTATTTCGTCTTTGATATAACTCTTTGTAAACAAATCATAAGGATTATCTAAAGTAGATTTAATGATGTAGCTTGAAAAAAAGCGGCTTTCAAAAAGTTCTTCCCAACTCATACGTGCACCAAAGTTTTTACCATTATATACTTCGTATTTGGCTAAAGTAGATCTTAAATCAGGGTAATATACCCAAAACAATGGAGACTCACCTATAACTTTATCCGTTTTTGAATCAATAAAAGTTTTTACAGGAGCTATACCTATAATTCTAGAATACATCCTTGAAGATTCTTTATCAAAAACCCACTCTTCTTTAAGTCTGAACTTAACTATCTCATCAGCGTTAAACTCGTTACAGATTGCAGTATCTTTCATATAACCTCTAGATCCAGTAGGATCTTTAGCATAATCAGGCACTTGTGTTGAGTCACACTTTCCAGACAATAATGCACCAACTTGTTGCATAGTAAGAGGGATAGTAAATCTGTCATCTAAGTTTGCATCAAAAGCAGTTACATTACCAAGCTTTATAGAAGTCAATAATATATTGATAAACCGTTGGTTACCATTGTCTTCATTAGCTTTGTAACGAAAGCCTAGATTCATTTTTTCACGAATATCAATTTCTCTCCAAACTCTTTCTCTGAACCAAGCATCATCTTCTCTGATGTTTTCGTATTCTAAAGGTGTTCTTTCTTTTACAAGATTTCTCTGAATACTTGCATCATTTCTCAATGATACTCTGATAGTATCAAGTTGGAAAGGATCTTTTTTAACTACTACAGGGGCTACAGTATCTTTAGCAGTTGCCATCAAATTGACATTATTTGGTGCGGCAACAACTTTTTTCGTTGTAGTCTTTTTTGCAGATGCTTTAGTTGTAGGTCTTTTTTTGACTTGTGCATCTACAGTTTGAACAGACAAACCGAAAGCAATTAAGCACACAACTAATTTTGCCAATGTGAATTTCATAATATCTAATTTAGTTATCCAAAAATGTTTTTAAACTGCTGTATTGTTATTTAAGACTGTAACTCAATGTACTAGGCAATGTTCTTACAGTTCCATCTGGTCCTTTTACTCTAATCTCGTTAATGATTACCACAGCTCCAGGTTTTAATCTACTTACCAATGATGCTGCATTACCAGACCATCGATTTCCATTATTAGTTATTGGCATATAATCAGGAATATCAGGACTAATTGCACCAATTGAATAACTTACAACTTCATATATAGCATCAAAATCTGAATCTTCTAGTTTTGCAATTATACCGCCCATTGCTTTAAATGTAGCAGAAGATGCAGAACCTGTAGCCAAATTACCAACTTTAGCTTCTGGTAAAGGCAATCTTTTTACTCTATAAGGAACTTTTCCAGCAGGTTTTCCATCTACAGTAATTGTAACGAAATGTTCCCCGCTTGATGTAGGTACAGCTATATATTTATTTCCACCGATTTTCTTTATTGATCCGCCAGAAAATGTAGCGTTTACTTTTTCAGATCCTGCACCCGCAGTAATTGTAAGTGGGTTATCTACTCCAATGTACAATACATTCATCTTGTCTGCCATTACAGCAACTCCGGATGGGGTTCCTACAGTGTAATCAATTGATTCTGATGTTTCTTTGTTCTCACCAGTTTGCGGATCTACATAAGTAACCTTTACATTAACCTTTCCACTTGAACTAACAGGGAATTTTTTTATTCCAACACCTGATTCATCTACTGGAACGGAAACACCATTGATAGTGATAATAGGTTTAACAGATGCATTAAAAGCTCCTAATCCAGCTTTTACAATCATTTCTTCTCCAGGCATCAAATATGTTGAATTTGTACCAATCATAGGAACAAACTTGTCATAAATGATCTTTACTGCCCCAACTTGACTTACACAAAACGTTGCAATTTGGTTTTCAGTATTTTTTACGTCGTTCTGGTATTTGCTAAGCATTGTGAGTGCAGCAACAGTAGGCGTCATGTGGAAGTTCATGTAAACCCAGTCTTTTACTTTATCGCCTGATAAAGCTTTGCCTGTGGTAGATTTTGGAATTTCCAAGCTTAAAGGAATTTTTGATCCTAAGGCATTTGTAATTTCTGGATCAATTGCAAGAATTTCGTTTTTATATTTTTCTAGTTCTTTATACAATTTTTCACCTTCGCCTTTAGTGTCGAACAAACGAGTAGCTGCATCAATATCTTCTTTCTTGAATGAGCTATCTTTTGCATTAAAGTCTGCCTGCTTTTTCAATTGCATTTTGTAACCGTCAATCAAATCAGACATTTTTTGAGAGAGTGCTCTTGCTTTATCTGCCTTAGGTTTCCAAATAGCTGCTTTTTCCTGTGTTTTAGGATCGGTTAGCATTTCATTGAAACTTGAGTAAATATTATTTGAAGATGCAGAAAGCAAAGTATTTGACCTTATTAAACTGTTGTCTACTACAACAAAGGCATTAATAATTTCTACTGAAACGTTTAGAGCAAGCAAAGCTGTTAACACGAGATACATCATGTTGATCATTTTCTGCCGCGGTTCTTTAGGAAGTGCCATTTTATTAGTTGGATTTAATTAATTAATTTGATTTTTTTAATTTGATTACCAACTAAGCTTGTCTACCTTGCATAGCAGACAACATATTTCCATAAACTTGATTAAGGCTACCTAAATTGCGAGCCAACAATGAAATTTGTTCCTGTGTTTTTTGTGCATCAGTAACACTCCCTTCCATTGCTTGTGAAGCTTTTGAAAGATTTGTATAAAATGCATTCATAGCTTTTAGGTGATTGTTTGTATCTTGTAATTCAAGTTCATAAACAGTATTCAATGAACTTAAATTTTTAGTAATTGCTTGTATTTGCTCATGGAACAATCTAGAACTGTCTGCAACAGCTCCAATATGACCTACACTAGTAGTTGCATTTTGATAAGCATCTTTCATAGATGTAAGAGCTAAAGATGCTTCTTTAGTTTTCTGTGCATATTCAGTAGTAGCAATATGAGCATCAGAAATATTTCCAATTTTTTCTACAGTAGTGCCAAATTTCTCAAAATTATCACCCAACTTTTTCATCATTGGTTCATTGATACCTGCTTTTGCAAACATTTGATCCATAGATTGAGATACACTGTCTCCACCAGTGGTGGTTGCTCCTTTCAAAGCTTCCGCAATACCTTCCATATCATTATGAGGTGGAATAAATGCATATACTAAGAAAATTGCAGCTTCTGTAAGCAAACCTACAGTTAACATAATATCAGCAAATGACAAGTGCAAAATTTTAGACCATGCACCAAAGATTACAACCGCTGCTCCAACGGATACGAAAATGTTTAAATACTTCTCTTGTTTCTTGTTTTGTCCTGACATAAAAATTGGGATTTTAATTGGTTTTGTGGGATTTTTGGATACATCATGAGCAAGTTTATAACTTACTCATAAGCATTACCTACTTAAGCGTTCTTGGTTAAAAAATGTTGTTATGAATTAATTTGATGACTTAGTGCCTAATGTTGGGGGCATATCAATTACAGTTCTGAAACCGATATAAGACTTGGTAGTATCTTGGTATTCGTAGTTTCTTGAACCTGTTTGTAAGAAATAGCCTACATCTTTCCAGCTTCCACCACGAATTACTTTACGCTTCATCCTTGGAGGATCGCTTTCTTTTGCATTCCAGCGAATATCTGGATTCATATCATGTTGGAAATTATATGCACCTTCATAGAACAAAGAGGATGTCCATTCTGCAACATTTCCTGCCATATTGTATAATCCAAAATCATTAGGCCAGTAAGCATCAGCTCTCACAGTGTAAAAACCACCATCTTCAGGATAATTTCCTCTTCCCGGCTTGAAATTGGCTAATAAACAACCTTTTTTGTTTCTTAAATAATAACCACCCCAAGGGAACATAGATTGAGATCTACCACCACGAGCAGCATATTCCCACTCGGCTTCTGTTGGTAATCTGAAATCAGATTCTGTATTCCTTTTTTTAGATTCAAGAAAAGAATTTAAGTATAATGTTCTCCACTCACAAAAAGCGTTTGCTTGCTTCCAATTAACACCTACTAAAGGATAATTACCAAAAGATGGATGATTGAAATATCTTTTAGACATTGGTTCGTTGTAAGAATAAGAAAAATCACGAATCCAAACTAAAGTATCTGGGTAAATTTTAATATCTCTTTTTGATATGAACTTAGAACGTGGTTTTGTAACATTCTCACGTTTTGCAGCTTCTTTATAATCGAATGTTTCAGAATGAAAAACCAACTTATCTGCGTCTAATTCTTTTTTGCCGAAAATTCTGTTGTCAGGAGTAATAATCATTGCATTTAACTGCTCCATAATCTTGGGATCATTCCAATTGATTGTAGCAGCTTTCTTTTGATCAATGATTTCAGTGCCATCGGCACCTTGCTTTTTATAATTTAAAATGGTTGCCGCTATTGAATCGCGGACCCACCATACAAATTGGCGATACTGGTTGTTTGTAATTTCAGTGGCATCCATCCAAAATCCATTAATTGAAATTTGACGATTACGGGCTGTGAAGGAATTGCTTACATCCTCATCACTTGGTCCCATACTGAATGTACCTTGAGGCACATATACCATTCCAGGAGGTTTAGGCAAAATGTATTTACCACCTGGGGCAATACCATGCAACTGACCGTCTACAGGTAATCCCTTAGACTTTGACTTTCCGAACTTACCACAACTTACCATGAGTACTGCAATCAGCAAAAAAGAAGTCGAATTTAATAGAAGGCTTTTCATTTTCATATACAATGTTATGAGGTATATTGACAAATATATAGCAATAATGGATACAATTAATTGACTTTACGGTTGAAAAAAATACTTAACGCAATTTTTAACAACTTTTGATCAATTTTCAAGAAAGATAAACGGAATATTTAATACCATATTGTGATCAAATATTATCTTAACATTTCTTTTTTAATTCCTTCCAAAAGACTTTCAACTAGAGCAACAGGTTTACCGCAAATATTGTTTTTACATTGATGGATCAATGTTTCACTATCTTCATTTTTACCTATTAACATAGGAAATTGATTTTCAAATGGTAACGATTGCTGTAAAACTTTATTGGGAATAAATTCCATTAATAACTGCTTAGAAACTTGATGTTTTTTAGTTCCTTCAACTACAATTTCCCAAGTTCCGTGAACCAAATTAAACATTACAGATGACCAATAACCAAAAGAGGTTGGGTAATTTATTGCTACTTTTAACAATCCTTTTAACATTTTTTTAACTCTTTCTGCGAATAAAATATCATCAAAAAACTTTGATAGATACAATAAATTTTTAGCCATAACAGCATTGCCAGACGGAACGGCTCCATCATAAATTTCTTTTTTTCTTAATATAACATCAGTTTGAAGTTGATGTGTGTAATAAAAATAGATTTGTTCTTCATCTGAAAAATTTTGAATTACAAAATCAGTAATTTTTTTTGCATCAATAAGATATTGAGCATCACCAGTTATTTCTTGTAAATCTAATTTTGCCTTTATAAGATTGGCATAATCATCTAAAAATGCGTCAAACTTTGCGAAACCCGCTTTGTAAGTATGCTTTGAAGCACCATTTTCAGCTACAATCATTGATTTATTTAAAAATGCCATATTTTTTTTGGCAACATTCAAATAATAATCATCGTTTAATACAGCCGCCGCTTTGGTGAATGCTTGGTTCATTAATGCATTCCATCCCAATATAATCTTATCATCTAACTGTGGTTTTACCCTTAAACTTCTAGCTTCTTTTAGTTTTTGTAAACAAACATCAATTTTTTGTTTGTTATAAATTTGGTTTTCTGTAGGAAATTCTTTTAATCGTAAAATATTTACACCTTCCCAATTTCCTGATTGAGTAATATCATACAATTCACAAAACCATTGGGCATCATCTTGCAATATTTTAGTCACTTCTTCGAAAGTCCAAACATAATATTTCCCTTCTTCGCCTTCACTATCAGCATCAAGGGCACTATAAAAGCCACCATTTTCATCCATCAGTTCTTCTACAACAAATTGCAAAGTTTTTCTGATTGTATGTTCGTAGATTGGAATTTTGGTTACTTGATAAGCCTCAGAAATTGCAATCACCAATAAGGCATTGTCGTATAACATTTTTTCAAAATGAGGCACAAGCCATTCTCTATCGGTAGAATATCTTGCAAAACCTCCGCCAATTGGGTCATACAAGCCACCCAATATCATTTTATCCAAACTTAAACATGCCTGCATTAGTGCATCAACCTCTCCAGTAAAATAATGATAATTTAAAAGCCATTGTATGGTAAAAGTTTGAGGAAATTTAGGTGCTCCACCAAATCCGCCCCACTGCTTATCGGCCTGTTGCATTATATTATTATATTGCTGCAACAATTGTGGTTTATTAAAAAGCTCATTTTCAACAGAATTAGAATTTACAGTTTCTAATCCAAACATATTGGTTTTTTGCAGGTGTTGAACAAGTTGATCTGATTGTTGCTCTATTTCTAATCGTTTAGCTTGAAAAGAATGGTGAATACCTGTTAAAACATCTTTCCAAGATGCTCTATTGTGCGCTCGAACAGGCGGGAAATATGTGCCACCATAAAAAGGTTTGCAATCTGGTGTTAGAAAAACATTTAATGGCCAGCCACCACCACCCGACATTGATTGAACCGCATCCATATATATATAATCTAAATCCGGACGTTCTTCTCTATCAATTTTAATGTTTACGAAATATTTATTCATTAATTCGGCAACAGCTTCATTTTCGAAGCTTTCTTTTTCCATCACATGACACCAATGACAAGCGGAGTAACCAATACTTATAAGAATCGGCTTATCTTCTTCTTTAGCTTTTTGAATTGCCTCATCTCCCCAAGGATACCAATTTACTGGATTATTGGCGTGTTGCAACAAATAAGGACTAGTTTCAAGGGCTAAACGATTCATTATTGTTTTTTATAAAGAAAGAAATTACAAGTGAATAGCTTAAAAAATAAACTTTACTTTTTGATAGATGCAAAGTATTTGTCCAATGCAGCTATAAGAGAAGGTGTTTGAGGTTCAGGGGCTTTGATGTGCAGTTCCAAACCAGCGTCTTGAATTGCTTTTGAAGTATTGTTTCCGAAAGCACCGATAATGGTGGCATGTTGTTGATAATCTGGGAAATTATCGAACAAACTTTTTACTCCGCTGGGTGTAAAAAAACAAATAATATCAAACTTTTCATTGTTCAAGAACTCCTTAACATCGTTGCTAGCAGTTCTATACATAAAAGGAGTCTGAAATTCGCAATTGTAATTTTTTAACCAAGCTATTATTTCATTGTCTTGTTGATTTTCGGAACAAGGATATAAAAACTTTATGCATTCTTTTTGCTTACTGATAGCTTCAAACAAGCTTTTATTGGTTCCATCACTGCTAAAAAAGACCTTGCGTTTTCTGTATTGTGTAAATTTTTGTAAAAACAAGGCAACAGCTTCAGAAATGCAGAAAAATTTTGTGTCGGCAGACATTACAATTTTTAGTTCCTCGCATATTCTAAAAAAGTTTTCAATTGCATGCCTTGAGGTAAAAATTATAGAAGTGTACTCTGCTAATTCAATTTTTTGTTTACGAAATTCTTTAACAGGAATTGGTTCAAGCCTAATAAAAGGCATGAATTCCATTGACACCGCATATTTTTTTGCGATTTCAAAATACGGTGGGCGATTCGATTCAGGTATTTCCTGTGTTATTAATACCTTTTTAACAGATTTGATAGCCTCCTTCATATTCCTAACTTGCTTTATTTCTTTTAGAAATAAAATGCGAAATTAAGATTTTCTATCCAATTACCCACAACAAAACCTTACATACCATTAAAACTGGTATAAGTTCAAATGAAATTACAAAAAGAATAAAGTGAATAAGAGATATTTTAACAATTTGATTTGCGGCAAAATAGCATTTGTTTAACCGCATAATTATAAAAAATATTAACCCTATTATGGTTAATGTGTTGATTATATTTATTGCAGCAGGATTTGCATATGCCAAAACTATAGCCATTGCCACAAAATACAAGCCTGCAACTTTATTGACCAAGAAAACATTGAAATTATATATTTTTCCAATATCATTTTTTGAAAATAGAAAAGAAATGGTACGAATAAAGACAAACTTTACAAAATACATTAAAGTTGGTATTGCAATACAATACAATATTTCAACTCCTACCCTACCATTTTGTCTATTGTTTGGATATAAAAAATTGAAATAAATCAATAATCCACTACTTAGCATAAAAAAAATATTCAATAATAAAGAAGCCAATTCAGCTTGTGCAACTTGCTCATTCAGTTGGTTTTGACGCATCGATGTTTTAAAAAATATTAAAAACAAATCATTGAAATACTTTCGAAAAATGACATTTAATAAAGACAAAAACAATAATAAGGAACTAAATAAATAAAAAATCCAATCCTTTCCCCCTGCATTTCTTAAATGTTGTGATAATTTGATGCTTAATCCGGTGCTATTGAAAAAATGATCGGCATATAAAAATGCACCTGTATAATTTCCATAAATGTTTTTAACTGGAGTTACATTAAAAGGATTAAGTGTAGGATTTTTTGGATTTATTACAAATTGATTAATTGCTTTCTTAGGTTTTACTAGTAAATTACTTGTATCTGGTTTGATCTTTTTTATACCTGTATCTGCTTTAATTTCTATTGAATTTTGGGCAGCATTTGTTTGAAAGGAATTAGACTTTTGCACAATTGAATCTTGACAATGAGCCGAAATCGAATCTATTGTCAACACAATCAACAATATATATATACATTTAAATTTCATAGATAGATGCAAAAATAAGTTTTCAAAAAATGCTTACAAATCCAAAATGAATTTTTGATTGACGCAAACTTAGTGGTTCTTTATCTGATTTTCCAAGTGCATAACTCAAATTTAAAATTCCTGCCTTAGTTTCTAAAGATAAGCCAAACCCTGTGCCAATAAAAACACTAGATTCTCCAGCTGAATAACTTTTATTCTTTGTTACTGCTGCATCAAAAAAACCAAACATATAGGCATTTTGACCAATAAGATATCGATATTCCAAGGTTCCAAGAGCATATTGTGAAGCATAAATACTCTCTTCATTAAATCCCCTCATCATTTTATACCCACCAAACTGAAATATCTCATTTTTAAACAAATTAGCAGTTTGTATAATACCCAATTGAATACTTGATTTTAAAGTTGCTTGTTTGGCAATTGGAAAATAATGCGTTCCTTCAAACTTTAATTTAAGTAAGTACGATTTTTTTGATACAGTATCGTAAAGTTTTTTAAAATCAAATGAATTTCCAATAAAATCCTTTGTTAATGCAGCTATTGTATTGTTTTTCCTTAAATTTCTTGTACCGGCACTTACCATAATATACAACTCATTTCCACTTCGTGGATTCAGCCGGTAGTTTGTATTTTGTAAGTAATAATCAACCCCAATATTCTTGCTACTTACATCCAAATAAACGGGTAGTTGTTTTGTAATTTTAATAAAATTGGTATCTACCGTTAATAAATTGGTACTAGTTCCTTGAAAAAATATTCTACCAGATTGCTTTGTAGATACCTTATATTGAAGCCCAACTTGCCAATTAAGGTTTATGAAAGAACTGTCTTTTTTCAATAAATCAAAACTAAAATCTAGCCCCAGCTTAGATTTTAAAATATAGGGTTGTTGATAAATGATATTTAATCGAGGTGATTGTATTTGCAATTGTTGCCAGTTAAGTCCGAGTGTTTCTCCACCTCCAATACTGTTGTTGAGTTTTATATTAGCTTCTCCAGTTATTAATGCCTTACCCCCTAATTGGTTATTGTTTGGCAAAAGTCCAACCAATGCATTAAACTGACTACTCCGTTTGGCATCAAGATAAAGATTAATTGTAGCACCTGTTCCCAATAAGGTTATATCCCACTTTTGTATCTCTTTTAGAAATGGTAATTCTGCCAACCTCTTGGAAATCATATCAATTTTGTCTTTTCGATAATAGCCTCCTGGAGGCAAATCAAGATATTTGTATAAAAATGATTTTGAGATAGAAACATTTCCTGAAACGGTAATGCTATCAATTTTATAACGAGGACCTTTATCCAATAGCCAAGTTCCTTCAACTGCACCTTCATTTAAATTGATGCTGTCTAATTTTAATTTTGCAAAGGGGTAACCATTGTTTTCTAAATATTTGATTCCATTGTTCTTAAAATCATCAAGTTTTTCAAAACTGACCCATTTGCCTTCAAAAATTTGACTATTCCAGCCCATTAGGTCAAAAAACAAATTGTCAGACTTATGAATTTTGATTTTTTTCCATTTGTATTGATTGCCAATAAACACCCAAATGTCGGCAGAAACTGAGTCAATTCTTACGCTATCAATAGAAAAACTAAGGTATCCATTAGCTCTCTGTTGTTTTAACATATTTTCTATGTGTAAAATACGGTCATTTTCTGAGGAAAATACATTCTTTAATCCTAGAGATTGAGGATTGATGAGGGTATCTTTGCCAAACAAATGATAGCGAAGAGGATAGGATTGTTGTGCTGATACAACAGAAAGTTGAACAAAGCAACATAAGAAAGACAATATCATTCTTCTTCGCATTTAACAAAATTACGATGATGCTTCAAACCACAGATAATCATACCGGAGTTTATTTTCATATTCCCTTTTGTAAAAAAGCTTGCCACTACTGTAATTTTCATTTTTCTACCTCCATACAAAGCAAAGCCGAATTAACGGAAGCTATTGTAAAAGAAATTGAAATGATTAGTGGCAAAGAATCTAGACTAATATCAACAATATATTTTGGTGGAGGAACACCATCATTATTGTTGAGGAAAGAGCTTAGAATGATTTTAGACAAAACAAAATCTTCATTTACACTTATTGAAAATCCTGAAATCACTTTTGAAGTGAACCCAGACGACGTTACGGAACTGATGCTTCAATTTTGGAAAGATCAAGGGATCAACAGGTTAAGTATTGGCATACAATCTTTCCGAGATGAAGATTTAAAATGGATGAACCGAGCACATCAATCAACACAAGCTGTTGATGCCATTAAACTTGCTAAAGCAGTTGGTTTTGACAATTATAGTATCGATTTGATTTATGGTATACCTGGGCTTTCAGATGAAGCTTGGATTGAGAATATTGAAAAGGCATTGGCGTTTGAGATTCCTCATTTATCGGCTTATGCACTAACTGTTGAAACAAAAACTGCTTTGAAAACGATGATAGAAAATGGCAAAATTGCTAATGTAGATGAAGACCAGCAAGCACGCCAGTTCTTGATTTTATCAGATATGATGATTGCCGCGGGTTATGAACATTATGAGATATCCAATTTTGCAAAACCAGGAATGAGAAGCAAACACAATACATCATACTGGAACAACATACCATATTTTGGATTTGGTCCTGGTGCACATTCTTTTGATGGGAAAGCACGTTATTGGAATGTTAGTCACAATTCAAGATATATTGAAGCCATTGAGCAAGGGAGTATGGCATTTGAAAAAGAATTGCTTACCCCATTACAGTTGTTGAATGAATACATAATGACATCACTTAGAACTATGGAAGGCACATCATTCAAAACAATCATTCAAAAGTGGGGCGAATATTATGCTACCGAAATATCATCAAAACTACAAAACTGGATTAATCTTGGTTATCTAAATCTTAATAATGATGGTTTCTGTCTCTCACGTGAAGGTAAATTGTTTGCTGATGGTATTGCTGCAGATTTGTTTTGTTAAAGGTTTTGAATTCAATAAATCACTTTTTGCAAATGTTTAAACTAATTTGTAAGATTGCAGTCTGATTAAAAATTTATAGCTATGAAGAAATTAATTTTAGTTTTAGGCAGTCTTTTTTTAGTTTTTGTAGTAAATGCACAAGAAGTGAAAGCTGATAAAAAAGGTGGGGATTCAAAAAAGAAAATGGAACAACAGGCAAAGTTGATGACCGAATTAGGTTTAACTGAAGAACAAAAAACACAGTTTGTAGATTTACAAAAGCGTCAGAAAGAAGAATTGGCAAAACTTAACAGTCAAGATACATCTGCTGTTCCAAATTTTACTGAAGAGAAATCAAAACTCATTAAGAGTCAACAGAAAGAATTGATGCGTATCCTTACAACGGAGCAAAAAGACAAGTGGAAAGAATTAAAAGCAGCACAGAAAAAAGCAAAAGAAGAGAAAGAATAATCTAATTATGTTTTGTTAAAGGTTAACCTATTTAAGACACTACAATAATAAAGCGGCAAGATTTGCCGCTTTTTGTATTTTTACACTTCCTGTTGTAAAACAGCAAGAATATAAAATGAAAAAAAGAACAGACAATTTCGAGAAATTTCTTCCTGGAAAGAAAGGTGCCGCTATAAAAGAACAATTTCGTCAAGAGAAAAAGAAGTGGAAAAAAGATCGTGCAGAAGCATTTGAACTAAAGAAAAAAAGAGAAATTGAAATTGCGCAAAAAATTACACCTGCTCCATTTGTTATTAAGAAAAAGATGACAGGAGAGCCGCTTCCTCTAAATAAATTCATTGCACATTGCGGAGTTAGCGGACGCAGAGAAGCTGCAATGATTGTTAGAAAAGGTGAAATTACCGTAAATGGTGAAGTAATTACAGAACCTGGACATAAAGTAACCGAAACTGATGAAGTTTTACACAATGGGAAAAAGCTTCATTTGGCTAAAAACCTTGTGTATATTTTATTGAATAAGCCCAAAGATTATCTTACTACACTTTCAGATCCTGAAGGCAGAAAAACGGTTATGGATTTAATTAAGAAAGCCGGTGCAGATCGTGTTTATCCAGTTGGTAGGTTAGATAGAAACACTACAGGCGTTTTGTTGCTTACCAATGATGGAGAACTTACCCAAAAATTATCGCATCCATCCAACGAAATCAAGAAGATTTACGAAGTTAAATTAGATAAACCACTAGCGAAAGCAGATATGGAAGCTATTGCTATAGGATTAAATTTGGAAGATGGATTTATTCAGGCTGATGCAATTGCTTATGCAGATTCCAAAGACAAATCAATTATAGGAATAGAAATTCATAGTGGAAGAAATCGTATTGTGCGTAGAATTTTTGAACATTTGCGATATGATGTAAGGAATTTAGATAGAGTGTTTTTCGCTGGTTTGACAAAGAAAAATGTTGATAGAAGCAAATGGCGATTTTTAACAGAAAGAGAAGTGAGAGCGTTGAAATTCTTGAATGCATCTTACCATAAAAGATCTGCCCACAAAGAAAAAATGGCTGAAGCAGATGCCATTGAAATGGAAGATCGTAAAAGAAAAAATCCTTTGCTTTTTGAAGACAGTTTAGATGATAATGAAAATGAAGATTTTACTTCAGACAGTAATACTGGAGATGAATTTTCTGGAATTAAAGAAACAAAGAAATTCCGTAAAACAAAACCACGTGTAAACACTCCTTTGGATGCATCAGCAACACCAAAAAAACATAGGAAAACAAAACCAAGATTAGGTAACGATTTTTTCCCTTCTTTAGATTCAAGAAGCTTCAGCAAACCTAAACCAAGAAGCGATAGAGATTTTTCTTCGTCATCAGAATCAAGAAGTTTTAGTAAGCCAAAACCTAGTAGAGATAATGACTTTTCATCTTCTTCGGAATCAAGAAGTTTTAGTAAACCTACTTTAAGAGGCGATAAAGATGCTTCAAAATCAAGCCATTTTGATAAAAAAAGCAAATCAAATAGTACAAGAGGCAGTTCTAACGACAATAATGTAAGAAAATCCTTTACCAATAACCGCCGAAAAGATTAAGGTCTGTGATAAAAAACACATTTACTATACTATTTGAAGACGATAATATTGTTGCAGTTAACAAACCTTCTGGATTATTAACGGTTCCAGATCGTTTTGATCAAAATATACCTTCTTTAAAAAACTTACTCCGCGATAAATTTGGGGTTATTTTTGTAATTCATCGTTTGGATAGAGATACAAGTGGTTTGTTGCTATTTGCAAAAAATGAAATTGCACATAAATTTTATTCAGCAGCTTTTGAACAAAGAGAGATTGAAAAAAAATACCTCGGTATTGTTTACGGTTTCTTTGCAAACCCTGAAGGAACCATCAACAAACCCATTGCTCCGCATTTCAAAGTTGAAGGCAAAATGATGGTTGACAAAAAAGGAAAACCATCAGTTACTCACTATAAAGTAATTGAAAAATATAATTTTTATAGTTTTGCTGAGTTCAAAATTGAAACCGGCAGAACGCATCAAATTAGAGTGCATTTGCAAGATCACGGCAATCCAATTGTTTGTGACGAATTGTACAGCAACAATGAACCTATCTTTTTGTCAAAAATTAAAAAGAAATTTAATCTTTCCAAAAACGAACTCGAAGAGCGACCATTACTGCAAAGATTGGCCCTTCACTCCCATTATCTTTCTTTCACCAATCAAGAAGGAAAGATTTTTGCAATAGAAGCTCCAATGCCAAAAGATATGCAGGCTTGTTTGCAACAACTTAGGAAAAATTCAAAATAATATTGAAACAATTTTTGTCATATTCTTTATGACAAAAATTTAAATCATATTAGTCTACTATATTTGTAGACTTTAATTATATTTGCTAAAACTTATTTGATATGTCATTAAGATTAGGCGATATAGCTCCGAATTTTAGAGCACAGACGAGCGTAGGAGAAATTGATTTTTATGAGTATTTGGGTACAAGTTGGGGTGTTTTATTCTCACATCCGGCAGATTTCACCCCAGTTTGTACAACAGAGTTGGGAAAAACGGCACTTTTAAAATTTGAATTTGAAAAGAGAAATGTAAAAGTATTGGCATTGAGTGTAGATTCAATCGAAAATCATAAAGTATGGATAAAAGATATCAACGAAACCCAGCATTGTTCTGTTGATTTCCCGATTGTAGCAGATACAGATAGAAAAGTTTCTGACTTATATGATATGATTCATCCCAATGCATCAGCTACATTTACGGTCCGCTCTCTATTTATTATAGCACCAGACAAAACGGTGAAGTTGATGATCACTTACCCAGCTTCAACGGGAAGAAATTTCACTGAGGTTTTGCGGGTAATAGATTCTTTACAACTTACCGCAAATTTTAGCGTAGCAACTCCAGCAGATTGGAAACCAGAAGAAAAAGTAATCATAGTACCAGCAATTTCTACTGAAGATGCTATAAAAAAATTCCCTAAAGGAGTTGAAATTGTAAAACCTTATTTGCGATATACTCCACAACCTATATGAATTAAGATTTGGGAATTAAGAATTAGGAATTATGGTAGAGGAATTTTAGTTCCATAATTCCTAATTCCTGAATCTTAATTCTTAATTCATTTCGTTCTTCCTTTACCAATTGACTTTTTTCCAAAGCGGTGTTTTACATCATCAATTGCTTTGTATAAATCTGCTTTTTTTTCTTTATCAGAGAAAAGATTGGTTTGAATGGCATCATTGGTTAAATCGGTAAGCTTAACACCAAGAAGTCTAACTTTTTCGCCTTTGCGATAGAGTTTGAGAAATAAATCTTTGGCAACAGGAATTAATTCATCATCATAAAAACTATAAGGGATAGTAGTTTGTCGAGAAGTAGTTTCAAAATTGGGATAACGAATTTTAACAGCAATTACGCCGGCAGTTTTGTTGTCTTCACGCAATTCATAAGCAACTTTCTCGGTCATCCGCACTAATTCTTTCATTAGAAATTCAAAATCTTCGGTATTTTCATTGAAAGTGTGTTCGGTAGATACAGATTTGGCTTCATGGTAAGGAATGATGATGCTATCGTTTAATCCATTGGCTTTTCTAATCAATTCTGTTCCAAATTTTCCTAAATGTGATTCAATCAAAGTTGGAGGAACCATTAAAATATCGCGGATATATTCAATTCCGATAGATTTCAACAAAATATATGTGTGGTCTCCTACCCCTGGAATTTTATTTACTTTTAAAGGGGCAAGAAATTCTTTTTCATTTCCAGGTAGAACGATTAAAAATCCGTTGGGTTTGGCTTCGTCAGTTGCTATTTTGGCAATCATTTTATTAGAAGCCAAACCAAAAGAGATATTTAATCCGGTAGTTTGAATAATTTCTTCTCTAAGAGCGATAGTGAAATCGTAGGGATTTCCGTATTTCTCCATGCCACTAATATCAAGGTAGAATTCATCAATTGAAGCCTTTTCAAACATCGGAGCTTTTGATGCTATAATATCTGTAACCCATTTAGAATAGCGGCTATAATCGCTTCTACTGCCTCCGAGAACGATAGCATCTGGGCAACATTGCATCGCCTTTTTCATGGGCATAGCAGAATGCACTCCAAACTTACGGGCTTCATAGCTACAAGCGGCAACCACACCTCGGTCCTTACTGCCCCCAACAATTAATGGCAATCCTTTGAGGGAGGGATTGTTGATGCATTCCACAGAAACAAAAAACGCATCTAAATCAAAATGAGCAAATAGCCTAGACATACAATGCCGTTAAAATGATAAAGACGAATTTATTAAAAAGGCTGAAATAATTCCAAATCTTTCGTCATATTTGAGCTTCAATCAGTCCATCAGGCAAATTTAGCAACAATCTGCGGTTTCGAGTATCAATAGAAGAAAGGCTTTGTTCATTAAGTGGGATAAGAATATCATCGTGTGTAAGGTATTGAATGCGACAAAGTACTTGGTGAGGTTGTTCAATTACTTCAAGTACTTCTCCTAGCAGTTTATTGTTATCATACACTTTAAAGCCTATAAAAGATATAGGGGCTGTTGAAGCCACATATTTTTTAAAATCATCTTCAGTAAGCCAAACTTGTTTTTGAATATAGCCAACAGCTTTTTCTTTTGAATCCACTCCTTCAATTCCGAGTTGCACTTCAGTTTCCGATTTAGCTTTAGGCTCAATTGGGAAATACGGGAGAAAAGAGCCTGGTGGATTTTCTATAAAAAAGCAAGATAATCCTTTGAGAGCCGTTTTCTTTCCTAAACTATGCTTAAGAATCATTTCACCTTTAACGCCGAAGGTTGCAACAAGTTTTCCGATGTTTATATAATTAGCCATTGGGTGCAAAGATGCGTAAAAATAAAAAACCCGATAATTTTTATCGGGTTTTTTATTTTTACTGTACAGATAAAATTAATTTTCTGAACGGTGAACAGGAGCACCTCTACGCATTTGTCTGCGTTGTCTAGCTGCTTCTTCCTGTTTTTTGCTAATATTTCTTTCATGTTCAAGATGCCATGCTTGGAATTTCTCCATTGCAGTAGCTTCATCAAACAATCCAAGCGTTACTCCTCGTAAAAGGTGTTTCAGGTATAGCACTCCTTTGAAAGAAAGTATTCTACGAACCGTATCAGTAGGTTGAGCACCTTGGTGGAGCCAATCTAATGATTTTTGACGATCGATTTGCACCGTTGCAGGCACAGTCAAAGGATTGTAGGTACCGATTTTCTGGATAAACTTTCCATCTCTTGGAGCACGAGCATCAGCAATAACAATAAAATAGAAAGGTCTTTTCTTACTTCCGTGGCGTTGTAGCCTGATTTTCACAGCCATAAAAAATTGAAATTTTTTGTGGATTAATTAAATTGATTAAAATAGTGTGCAAAGATAACACTATAATGGTTAACTACAAAACAAATGCCATTGGAATTTGATAATATTAATTTCTACCACCACCCATTTTACCCATATTAGGCATTTTATTCATTGATTTCATCATTTGACGCATTTGTTCAAATTGCTTCATAAATTGATTAACGTCATTTATTTCTTTTCCACAACCTTTTGCAATGCGCTTTTTTCTACTCGGATCTATACAATCAGGGTTTGCACGCTCAAATGGCGTCATTGATTTGATGATTGCTTCAACTCCTTTAAAGGCATCATCTTTTATATCAACATCTTTAATGGATTTGCTTACCCCAGGAATCATCGACATCAAATCTTTTAAATTTCC
>CAMBYC010000050.1 GCA_945871875.1 Sphingobacterium thalpophilum | reverse complement strand
TAATAATCTTAACAGCTTTTATAGGAGCATTAGTAGCTGGTTTTGCTTCTTTAAGTGGAAGTTTAACCAAGCGAGTTTTTACAAATTAGGTTTTGTATATTAGTACTTTAAAGGGATTTTGCTCGGCATGCAACCGAGATTTATAGAAGTTTAAAATTCAAATTAATGGCACAATTACACAATAGAGTTTCTAGAAAGGAGCTGAAAGAAGCTATTGTAAAAGATTCTACACCTAGAACAACAATTTCTTTTTATAACTATTATCCTATTACGGAACCTGAGCAATTTAGAGATTCACTCTACAAGAAATTTAAAGAATTAACTGTATTGGGAAGAATATACATTGCGAATGAAGGAATAAATGCACAAATTAGTATCACAGACGAACAATTGAATAATTTCAAATTTTATATAGCTACCATTCCAGAATTTAATGGTGTTCATATAAATATCGCTGTAGATGATAATGGAAAATCTTTTTTTGTGCTTGATATTAAAGTGCGCAAAAAAATTGTAGCTGATGGCATTGAAGATGAATCATTCAATATTCAAAATAAAGGGAAATACGTAGATGCTTTTGAGTTTAATCAACTAACTGAAGATTCTGAAACTATTGTGGTTGATATGCGCAATCATTACGAATATGAAGTTGGACATTTTAAAGGAGCCATTGAAATTCCTAGCGATACATTTAGAGATCAATTGCCCATGGCTGTTTCAATGCTTGAAGAAAAAAAAGATGCGACTATAATAATGTATTGTACAGGTGGCATCCGATGTGAAAAAGCAAGTGCTTGGATGCTTCATAATGGTTTCAAAAATGTATTTCATTTGAAAGGTGGCATAATAAATTATGCACAACAAATCAAGGAAAATGAAATTGACAATAAGTTTATTGGTAAAAACTTTGTTTTTGATGAAAGGTTAGGCGAAAGAATAACAGCGGATATAATCTCAAATTGTCACCAATGCGGAAAACCTTGTGACACACATGTCAACTGTGAAAACAGCGGCTGCCATTTATTATTTATACAATGTGAAGATTGTGCTGAAAAGTTTCAAAATTGTTGTTCTATAACATGTTTTGAATTTATTCAACTACCTGAAGATCAACAAAAATTGCTTCGAAAAGGTATAGATAAAGGGAAAAATATCTTTAATAAATCAAGGCGACGAAGTTAATTTATTATAAAAGTTAACACTAAACTATAGTGTTAACTGATTCTAAAATAAGTTGGTAAGTCTCATCATCTGAAATTGATTGTGGTATAAACTTTTCACCAATAAGTTTCTCGTAAAGGTCTATGTATCTTCCTGAAATAGTATTTATCCAATCATCAGACATTTCTGGTACAGTTTGACCTTCTTTACCCATAAAATTATTGGCGATTAGCCATTCTCTGACAAACTCTTTACTCAATTGCAATTGACGTTCACCAGATATTTGTCTTTCTACAAAACCATCTAAGTAGAAATATCTTGAAGAATCAGGAGTATGAATTTCATCCATTAAATAAATGGTGTCGTCTATTTTCCCAAATTCATATTTTGTATCTGCAAGAATTAAACCTCTTGAAGCAGCTATAGATTGTCCTCTTGCAAATAATGCTTGTGCATAATTGCACAAAATTTTCCATTCTTCAGCGGTAGCAAGCCCCCGAGAGATTATCTCATCGGCAGTAATGTCTTCATCATGACCTTCATGAGCTTTCGTAGAAGGTGTAATAATTGGATTTGGGAAAAAATCATTTTCTTTCATACCATTAGGCATTTCAACTCCACAAAGATGTTTTTGGGTTTGATAAGTTCTCCACGCATGACCTACAAGATTTCCACGAACCACCATTTCAATTGCAAAAGGTTTACATTTTTTTCCAATAGAAACAGTTGGAGCTGGCGAAGAAAGTAACCAATTTGGACAAATATCTTTAGTAACATCGAGCATCCATGCTGCAATTTGGTTTAGTACTTGGCCTTTATATGGAATTTCTCTAGATAGAATAACATCAAAAGCGGAAATCCTATTACTTGCAACCATAACTAAAGTTGAATTATTTATGGTGTAAACATCACGAACTTTTCCCTTATAAAAAGAGCTTTGATTTGGAAAACTAAACATTTTCATTTTGCAAAATAAAGCTCTAATTGAATCAAAAAAAAATCATAATTAAACTTCAAACATTTTAAAAATAAATGTTAAAGTTGTTTATTAAAGAATAATTTTTGTGAAACCATTAACATTAAGTATTTTGCTGTACTAAATGACTTCAAATATTTGCGTATGAAAAAAATAAGTAGTCTAGCTATTACATTGCTGCTTGCTTTGATGACTAATTTCTCTTTTGCCCAAGGTCAAGTGCTAACTGGTAAAATTATGAGTAGAGACGTTGATGTTTTAAACAAAATATCAATAACAGTTAAGGGACTTAAAATTGGTACAACAACTGGCGAAGATGGTCAGTTTTCTTTAACGTTACCAGCGAAAACAAAATTCCCTTTAACATTGGTTGTTAGTGGAATTGGAATTACAGCTCAAGAAACTATCGTAACAAGTGCGAAACAAAATCTTTCAATTGAAGTATCATCAAATACAACAATGGGAGATGAAATTGTGGTTTCTGCAACAAGAACACAAACAAAATCACTTGAATCTCCTGTTACTATTGAAAGAGTTAATCTTAGTAGTATACGTTCTGCACCATCTGCAAATTATTATGATTTAGTAGGAAACCTTAAAGGTGTTGATTTAATTACTTCAAGTTTAACTTTCAAAACAGTTACTACTCGTGGATTTGGTTATTCTGGAAATACAAGATTTAATCAAATAGTAGATGGAATGGATAACCAGGCACCTGGTTTGAATTTCTCGGTAGGTTCTATTATAGCATTGTCTGAATTGGATGTTGAAAATATTGAATTGTTGCCTGGTGCATCTTCTGCTTTGTATGGCCCTGGTGGAATGAATGGTACATTATTAATGACTAGTAAAAGTCCGTTCAAATACCAAGGTTTTTCGTTCCAAGCAAAATCAGGTTTGATGCATACAGATAGTCGTTATCGTATGGCTTCTCCTTATCACAACTGGAATATGAGGTGGGCTCAAAAAGTTTCTGATAAATTTGCATTCAAGGTTACTGCAGAATTAGTACATGCAAAAGATTGGGTTGCAGGCGACAATAGAAATTACATAGTTCCTACCGCTGAAAATGGATTGGCTGTAGGTAGAATTGCTGATGGCACAAGATCTACTGATCCTAACTATAATGGTGTTAACGTTTATGGAGATGAAACCTCGGTTTCAGACATTCGCCCATTTTTGCAAGGAATAGGTGCTCAAGCACCGTTTTTGATGCCTTATATCAATCAAATTGTAGCCAAAGGTGCAATACCAGTATCTAGAACTGGTTACAAAGAAGCAGATGTCATAGATCCTTATGCTGTGAACGTAAAAGTTGGTGGCTCTTTAAATTATAGGCTTTCCAAAAATGTAGAATTGGTTCTTGCAGGAAACTTCGGAACAGGAAATACAGTTTATTCAGGTTCAGATAGATATTCTATAAAGGATTTCAAGATGGGTCAGTACAAAGCTGAACTTAATGGCAAGAATTGGTTGTTAAGAGCTTATACTACTCAAGAAAATGCAGGTCAATCTTATAATTTAACTGTTGTATCTCGTTTCTTGAATGAAGCGTGGAAGCCTACTGTAACTTTTGCTCCGAACGGTACTCCTAATCCTCAAACTACAGACTGGATGGTACAATATGCTCAAGCTTACCTTACAGGAATGTTAAACGGAAAAAGCAATACTGAAGCCCACAGCTTTGCCCGCTCAACTGCTGATGTCGGAAGATTAGAGCCAGGAACTGCTGCTTATAATGAAGTTTACAATAAAATTAGAAAAACATCAATTTCAAAAGGTGGGGGCTTATTGGTTGATAAAACAAATTTATATGCTGTTGAAGGCCAATGGAATTTATCTGAGTACACAAAGAAATTTGCAGATATCTTAGTTGGAGCCAATTTCCGCAGATATGTTTTGAATTCTCAAGGTACACTGTTTATTGATACTGCTGGAGTAATTCCAATCAATGAATATGGAATGTATGCTCAAGCTGTAAAAGATATATTTGGTGGTGCAGTTCGTTTAACGTTATCAGGACGTTACGACAAAAACGAAAACTTCAAAGGAAGATTTACTCCAAGAGCAACTGCTTTATTGAAGGTTTCTCCAAAATCTAATTTTAGATTGTCATATCAAACAGCATACAGATTCCCTTCAACACAAAACCAATATATAAGATTGGCAGTAGGTGGTGGTGTTTTGGTAGGTGGATTACCAATATTTCAAACCATTTACAATTTCGCTGGAAATGCCCCAATTCAATTGCCAATTGGTGCAGCCGGACCTCAAGTTGCTAAATTTGCTGAATACAAACCAGAATCAGTTCAATCATTTGAAGTTGGTTACAAAGCACTTGCTGCTAACGACAAGTTGTTGATTGATGTTTATGGTTATTATGGTAGATACAAAGATTTCTTGGTTAGAACTTCTGTTGGTCAAAAAATTGATGTAAACGGTCCAATATCTTCAGGAAATTTGAAAGTATTATCAATCTCTGTAAATAGTACTGAAAAAGTAAGTACTTATGGTGGAGGAATGAGTTTTGAGTATAGATTAAGAGGCGGATATTTTGTGAATATGAATGCTTCAACAGATGTATTAAATGGTGTTGGAGATAATTTTGTTTCTTATTTCAACGCACCAAAATACCGTTTCAATACTGTTTTAGGTAATAATGGTTTTGGAAAGGATAAAAAATTAAGTGCTACAGCAACTTTACGCTGGCAAGATGATTTTTATTTTCAGGGTGATTTTTCAGGTGGAACTGTACCTTCATACACTACAATCGATGCTCAGGTTTCATATAAATTCCCAGAAACAAAATCTTTGTTTAGCTTAGGAGCAAACAATATTACAAACCAATATTATGTAAATGCTACTGGTAATCCTTCCATTGGTGGGCTTTACTATGTTCGATTTGCATATAATATTTATTAATCTTTTATTACATCATTTTTAATTTATAATTATGAAAAGAAATTTCAATATTGGGCTTTATATAGGTATGATTGCTTTGTCAATATCTATTTTAATTAGCTCTTGCAATAAGGATGTAGCTAATCCTGTAGCAATACCAGGAACTACACCAATTGGAGGATTGTCAGTTGGAGAATTTTTAACTTACGATACTACCTATAGTTATTTATTGGCTGCTATTACAAGAGCTGGCTATTTAGATGCAATATTTAATAAGAGCAATTTATACACAGTTTTTGCACCTAATAACGCTGCTTTTCGTGCATCTGGAATCCCAAGTATTGCAGTGATCAATGCATTGCCTCTTTCATCAATAGTTCCAATTGCTCAATACCATGTAATTCCAGGTGTTTCAATGCCTTTGGCATCAATTCCAGATGCGTTCCCAAATTATCAAGCTCCAACTCTTTTTATTCCACCTGGAGCACCTAGCCCGATTGTTAGAATTTCAATATTCCCTTCAAGAAGAGGAACAAGTGCTTGGGTTAATAATATTCCTTTTACAAGATCAGATATCTATGTTTACAATGGTATAGTTCACAGTGTTGCAAGAATAATTGCTCCACCATCCCTAACCTTACTAAATATAATTGATAATGATGCAAACTTTTCTTTCTTGAGAGCTGCAATCAATAGAGCAGATTCAGGTGCTGTTGGTATGAATAAATTAGCGGAAGTTTTGAATCTAGCTGTTGGACCGAACTTAACTGTTTTTGCACCCGACAGTAATGCATTTAAAGCTTTGTATTCTGCTTTTGGATTGCCTCCAGTTGCTGCTGCAGCAAATTTCTTGCCTGTCTCTACAGTAAAAGCAATTGTGTCTTATCACGTTTTGGGTGTTCGTGCATTTGCAGCTAACTTGCCTGCAACTGCAACTCCTGTAGCAACACTTTTAACTTCTGCAATTCCTGGTACAACTCTATCTGTAAATGCAACCACTGTTAAAGGTTTAGTTAACCCAACAGCAGCAAACATTACTTCTGCTGATAATCATGCATTAAATGGAGTACTACATACTGTGAATCAAGTACTACGTTTTCAATAATCGCAAATAATTTTTAGAATATTAAAAAAGCCGTAATTTATTTACGGCTTTTTTAATTTATTGAAACATTTAAATTAGTACTGGAAAAATTAGACATTAAATCTGAAATGCATAATATCACCATCTTCTACCAAGTAATCTTTTCCCTGAACTGCTAACTTGCCATTGTCTCTACAACCAGCTTCCGAACCATATTGAATAAAATCTCTATATTTTATAACTTCAGCTCTAATAAAACCTTTCTCAAAATCAGTATGAATTACACCAGCTGCTTGTGGTGCAAACATTCCATTTGTGATTGTCCATGCTCTAACTTCTTGAACTCCTGCTGTAAAATAAGTAACAAGTTTTAGTAAATTATACGTAGATGTGATTAATCTTGCAACCCCGCTTTCTGATAACCCTAAATCTTCTAAAAACATTTGACGATCTTCAAAGCTTTCCATAACAGCAATTTCACTCTCAATTTCTGCACTGATGAAAATGATTTCAGCCTTCTCATCCTTTACAGCCTCCTTAACTTGTGCAGTAAAATTATTGCCACTTACAACACTTTTTTCATCAACATTACAAACGTATAGAACAGGTTTCATTGTCAATAAAAACATATCATCAATATGTTTTTCTTTATCTTCCAAACTTACTTCATATGCTCTTGCATTTTTTCCTTGTTCAAGATGGTTTTTCAAGCCTTTTAAAACATCATAACTATTTAAAATTTCTTTATCACCATTCTTTAGAAATTTCTCAACTTTAGCCATTTTCTTTTCAACACTGTCTAAATCTTTCAACTGCAATTCAGTGTCAATAACCTCTTTATCTCTTACCGGATTCACACTTCCGTCTACATGAATTACATTATCATCAGTAAAACAACGCAACACATGGATAATGGCATCTGTACTTCTTATATTACCTAAAAATTGGTTTCCTAAACCTTCCCCCTTGCTTGCTCCTTTAACAAGTCCTGCTATATCTACAATTTCAACTGTTGTAGGAACTACACGATTGGGTTTAATTAATTTCTCTAATTCAATAAGTCTTTGGTCTGGAACCGTTATCACGCCTATATTCGGTTCAATAGTACAAAATGGAAAATTTGCAGCCTGAGCTTTGGCGTTACTTAACGCGTTAAATAATGTAGATTTTCCTACGTTGGGTAATCCCACGATACCTGCCTGTAATGCCATAAATGTTGGACTTTGATTTTAAGACTACAAATATAAGTAAATGCAAATCATTCTTATTAGTATTGCTAACCTATCTATGTATTCCTTAACTTCATATTCTATTTTTATAAATTTAATTATGACATTAAGTTACATCTGGCTAGCCTTTTTTTGTATCGGATTTTTGATAGCATTTGTAAAATGGGCTTTTTTTCACGATCCCTTAATTTTGAAAGTACTTGTTGATGGTATATTTAAATCGGCAGGAGATAGTGTAGATTTATCCATAAAGCTTATAGGTATTATGACTTTATTTTTGGGATTTATGAAAATAGGGGAGAAGGCCGGCGCAATTAGATTTTTATCAAGAATTGTAGGTCCATTTTTTTCAAAATTATTTCCAGAAGTACCAAAAAATCATCCAGCGATGGGGCACATGATGATGAATTTTTCAGCTAATCTTTTAGGATTAGATAATGCGGCAACGCCCTTTGGATTAAAAGCAATGGAGAGTTTGCAAGAAATTAACCCTGATAAAAATGTAGCATCTAATGCACAAATTATGTTTTTGGTTTTGCATGCTTCTGGTTTAACTCTTATTCCTATAAGTATAATTGCTATGCGTGCAGGAATAAACCCTCCAGCAGCAAATCCAACCGATATTTTTATTCCTTGCATGATAACCACTTTTGTTGCAACTTTAGCAGCCTTATTTATTGCTTCTTTTAAACAAAAAATAAATTTATTGCAACCTGTAGTAATTGGATGGATTCTAGGAATTTCAATTGTAATTGGGTTGTTAATTACTTATCTAAAAGTTTTTCTAAACCAAGCAGGACTTGAACAGTTTTCTTTAGTACTTAGTAATGGACTTATCTTGCTTATATTTTTTGTATTTCTATTAGGAGGATTTGGTAAAAAAATTAATTTATTTGAAGCTTTTGTAGAAGGTGCAAAGGGTGGGTTTGATGTGTCAATAAAAATAATCCCTTTCCTAGTAGCAATGCTTGTGGCAATAAGTGTTTTAAGAAATTCTGGCAGTTTTGATTATCTCATTCAAGGATTTACATCTATATTCTCATGGTTTGGATTTAAAACTGATTTTGTATCTGCTTTACCAACTGCCATAATGAAACCATTAAGTGGTAGCGGTGCGAGAGGTATGATGATTGATACTATGACAAAATATGGGGCAGATTCATTTGCTGGAAGATTATCAGCTATTTTTCAAGGCACCAGCGATACAACATTTTATGTTATTGCAGTATATTTTGGATCAGTGGGTGTTAAAAATACTAGATATGCGATACCTTCAATGCTTCTTGCGGATTTTGTAGGAATGATTACCGCAATTTTAATGGCATATATTTTCTTTGGCAATACATTATGAAACCAATTATATTAAGTTGTATTTTTTTAACGGTTTTTCTAGTGAACTGCAAAAATAAAAATAGCAGTAAAATAAATATAGATAACATCGATTCAGTTTCTTTAACCACAATTGAGGATACAGATACTCTTGTATTAAAGCAAATCCCTGAGCAAATAAACCTGTGGTTGAAATACTACCAACAATTTGACTCTAACTTTTCAATTAACCAATTTATTGCATCAGGTGTAGCCCTTCATATTGATGATCTTCCAGACGTAATTCCCAAAGAAAATGAAAACGAAATGCCAGACTTTTTTCGCTACTCCCCAGATAGTTCAAAATATGTTGATTTGGTTAGTTACAATTATTTTAAGGTAAAGAATAAACTTTTTGATGGTGAAATTGACCAACAAGTTGTTTTGTATGATAATTTTCGAAAGTTAAAAAAACAATTGATGTTTAATGGACCTAATGATTTGGCAGAATGTGCAGATTGGATTGGGCCATCAGCATTATTAATTGGTGTTTCTCATAAAAACACAACAAATGACACTATCAACGCAGAAATTTTCATGTTTCAATTGAATGATTCTACATACACAAATTTTAGTTTAAATCACACGGTATATTTGGATTCTAATCAGTTGTTAAAACCAAATTTTTTAAAACATTTTTTTTCATTACATAATTTGCTTACTCAATAATGATTAAAGTATCACTAGAAAATGTAAAGATAATTGCATCTCATGGAATTTATGAAGCGGAACATATATTAGGGGGTATTTTTGAAGTATCTCTAGATGTTAGTTTTATTGAATCAGACCCTTTAATCAAGCTAGAAGAAACAATAAATTATGTAACATTATATCAAATTATAAAAAAGCGAATGGTGCTTAGTACTCCATTACTTGAAACTTTATGTTTAGATATATTAGATGAAATAAAAAATCAATTTCCAAAAATTGTGGAAAGTGTTATAAAAATTTGTAAAACGGCTCCTCCTGTTGAAAATTTTACAGGAAAACTTTGTGTTTCAGCTCAAAAAACGTATTAAATGAAGCAGTTAGTGATTGTATTCATCATTTTTCTTTTGCCAAATTGTCTCAAGGCGCAGGAAATAAAAAGCTTAATAGCAGAATCTGTACTATTAGAAAAAAGCGGGTTGTATGAAAATGCATTAGTTAAATATGAAGAAATCTTAAAGTTGTATCCTAATAACGAAATTGCTATTTGTAAATCAAGTGAATTAAATGCAACCATAGGAGATTTTACAGAATCAAATCCGGCACGAAAAAAATATTTTGAAAAAGCATATTCATTAGCTAAAAAATGCATTATTCTTTATCCTAATAGTGCTGAAGCTAATTATGTTTTCGGAATGTCGATGGCTAAATTAACTGATTTTGTTTCTATTAAAGAAAAAATGAGATATGTAAAAGAAATTAAGAAGTATGCTGAAAAAGCACTTTTAATTAATAACAATCACGTCTTATCTTTATATTTATTGGGCAAATGGCATTTAGAAATATGCAATTTAAGTTTTACAGAAAAGACTGCCGTCAATTTATTGTTTGGAGGATTGCCTAATGCTAGTTTGAGTGAGGCAATTTCTAATTTTGAAAAAATTAAAAAGCTAAATCCTTATTTTATTGCTAATTATGTTGAATTGGCAAAATCATATCACATAAATAATAATCCTCAGCTCGCTAAGGATATTTTAAAATCTGTAGCTAAAATTGACATTAGAACTGCAAATGATTCTATTTATAAAATTCAAGCATTAAAATTGCTTGATCAGTACAATAAATTTAAATGAAGTCTTAACTTGTGTAAGTAAAACATATATTGATGAAAAAAATTATTTCAACCGGATTTGCAATTTTGATGTATTGCACCGTAGTTATGAGTCAACCTGCAACAACAAAGTACGATCCCCAGGCTTTGTTTGCACCACAAGTATATCCTGTTGGATCAACTGAATACAGAACAAGTTCTGGAGAACCTGGGCCAAATTATTGGCAAAATAGGGCTGATTATTCTATAAATGCAAAGTTAAATGAAGAATCAAATCAAATAGCAGCTTCAATTACGATAACTTATAAAAATAATAGTCCACAAAAGCTTACATATATTTGGTTGATTCTTGAACAAAATCTTTTTAATCCAACTTCAAGAGGATTTGCGAAAATGCCTGCTGAGGGTGCTAGTCGTTATGGCGACAGTAAAAATCCCTTCAACGGAGGTTTCAAATTCAATTCAGTAAAAATTTCGTCAAAAAATTCCCCAGAATCTAATGCTGATACGGTAATTACAGACACACGTATGATGATAAGATTGCCGAAAGCATTAGAACCCAACGAAGAGATTAAAATCAATATGGATTATAACTTCGAAATGCCAGAATATGGTGCAGATCGTGCGGGAATTCAAAACACTTCAAACGGTAAAATTTTTGCAGTTGCTCAATGGTATCCACGAGTTTGTGTGTATGATGACGTTAGAGGTTGGAATACCGATCCATATTTAGGGGCTGGTGAGTTTTATTTAGAATATGGTGATTTTGATGTTTCTATAACTGTTCCATCTAACCATGTTGTAGTTGCCTCAGGTGAATTATTGAACGCAACGGCTGTTTTAACACCTAATCAATTGAAAAAGTATAATTTAGCTAAGAATAGTGATTCTACAATAATTATCAAATCTAAAGAGGAATTGTCTGCAGTTTCATCATCAAAAACCCTCACTTGGAAATATCAAATAAAGAATTCTCGAGACTTTGCATGGGCTTCATCTCGTGCATTTATTTGGGATGCTGCAAAAATCAACCTGCCGTCAGGAAAAAAAGCGGTCGCAATGTCTGTTTATCCTATAGAATCTGCAGGCAAAAATGCATGGGGAAGGAGTTCAGAGTACGTTAAAACTTCAATAGAAAATTATTCAAAAAGATGGTTTGAATTTCCATACCCAACAGCAATAAATGTTGCCGGAAATGTTAGTGGAATGGAATATCCAGGAATTGTTTTCTGTGGATGGAAAGACAAAAATAGTGACCTTTGGGGTGTTACAGACCATGAGTTTGGCCATACTTGGTTTCCAATGATTGTGGGAAGCAATGAACGCCGTTATGGATGGATGGATGAGGGCTTCAATACTTTTATAAATATGATTTCAGCAGATGATTTTAATAATGGAGAATATGCACAACCTCAGATGGATGGACAGTCTTCTGCCAATTTCTTGACACAAGAATCCACCGAAAAAGTAATGCTTACCCCTGATGCAATGAAAGAACGCAATATTGGCATTAATTTATATTTTAAACCTGGTTTTTCTCTAATGTTGCTTAGAAAACATATTGTAGGAGAGAAATTGTTTGATTTCGCATTTAGAAAATATGTTAGCAACTGGGCGTTTAAGCATCCAACCCCTTGGGATTTCTTTCGTAGCATGGAAAATAGTACTGGAGAAGATTTATATTGGTTCTGGAAAGGATTGTTTCTTGAAAACTATAAATTAGATCAAGCAATTACAAAAGTTGATATGAAAGGTACAAATGGAACTGATACTTATATTACTATCGAAAATTTAGACAAAATGGCTATGCCAATCGAAGTAGAAATTACTACCCAATCTGGCAAAGTTGTAAGAAAAAATATCCCTGTTGAGGTTTGGCAAAGCAGCAGTGTATATAAGTTTTTATCGCCTACAAATGAACCCATTCAAATGATTGTTATAGATCCGGAGCATGCTTTCCCAGATCATAATGTAACAAACAACAAATGGACTGCCTCTAAATAGCACATTTTTATAATTGCCGGATATATTTTCTAATTTATCCGGCATTTTTTTTGCAAAATTTTCGGTATTCAATAAAATTATTTTAACTTCGCAATCCCTTTACATAATCGTAAAGTTTTTCCCAAACGGTTCCAAAAGTCATTTGCCTGTGCAAGTGCACCAGCAGGGTTTAATTCCAAAAGTTTACAATGCCAAAAGTAAAAACGCATTCCAGGGCTAAGAAAACATTTAAAGTTACAGGTACAGGAAAAATTTCCTTCCGTAAGCCTTATCGTGGTCACCTTTTAACAAAGAAATCAAAAACGCGTAAACGTCATCTTCGTGTAGAAGGTGTTGTTCACAAGACAAATGTTGATTTTGTAAAAAGATTGTTGCGCCTAAAATAAGCAGCTTACCTAATTCCTAACTTTAAAAAATTAATTTAATATGCCTCGTTCAAAAAATTCAGTTGCATCAAAAGCACGCCGGAAACGGATATTTAAACAAGCCAAAGGTTTCTACGGTAAACGTAAAAATGTTTATACAGTAGCTAAAAACGTACTTGAGAAAGGTCTTACTTACAGATATGTTGGTCGTAAACTTAAAAAGCGTGATTATCGTGCTCTTTGGATTACAAGGATTAACGCAGCTGTAAGAGCTGAAGGTCTTACTTACTCGGTTTTTATGAATAAACTTAAAGTAAATGATATTACTCTAGATAGAAAGGTTCTTGCTGATTTAGCCATGAATGAACCTGAATCTTTCAAGAAATTAATCGATAGCGTTAAATAATTACCAATTATTATATAATTTAGACCGGGATTGAAATTTCATTCCCGGTTTTTTTATTTTAAAGTTTTGAATAGTCTATTTTTGCATTATTTTTATAATTTTTAACTTTAACCCTATTCACTGAATTGAGCAATAATACTTATACCGACCTAGTTAAGCAAACCTTCTATTTTCCACAAGAAGGTTTTCATGTAGAGGATGGATTTCTTCGTTTTAATGGATTAGACCTTAAAGCATTAATAGAAAAATATGGCACGCCTATGAAGCTTACTTATTTGCCAAAAATAGGTATGCAGATCAATAAGGCTAAAGATATGTTCGCCAAAGCCTTTAAAAAGCACAATTACGAAGGTCAATATAACTATTGCTACTGCACTAAAAGCTCACATTTCTCTTTTATAGTTGAAGAAGCTCTTAAGCACGAAATCCATCTGGAAACTTCTTATGCTTATGATATTGAAATCATAAATAAATTATTTGAGAAAAAGAAAATTACAAAAGATACTTTCATCATTTGTAATGGATTCAAACAGCGATCTTACACATCTAGAATAGCTAAACTGTTAAATACCGGGTTTAAAAATGTAATTCCAGTTCTTGATAATAAAGAAGAATTGGCTTATTATAAAAGATCTGTTAAGACGCCTTTTAAATTGGGTATTAGAGTTGCAGCTGAAGAAGAACCTAATTTCCCTTTTTATACATCAAGATTGGGTATGAGGGTAAAGGATATTCTTGAATTTTATGTTGATCAAATTGAAGGCTATGAAGACAAATTCCAATTGAAAATGCTTCATGTTTTCTTGAATAAAGGCATTAAAGATGATGTTTACTATTGGAGTGAACTTAATAAAGTAGTGAATTTATATTGTCAACTAAAAAAGATTTGTCCAGAATTAGATTCAATCAACATTGGCGGTGGATTCCCTATAAAACATTCTCTCGGATTTGATTTTGATTACCAATTTATGGTTAATGAAATCGTTGCAAATATAAAAAGAGCATGTAAAAAAGCTAAAGTGCAAATGCCAAATATATTTACCGAGTTTGGTAGCTTTACCGTAGGGGAAAGTATGGCACATATTTATAGCGTAATCACCCAAAAAGAACAAAATGATAGAGAAGTTTGGTATATGATTGATTCTTCTTTTATCACAACATTACCTGATACATGGGGGATTGGAGAAAAGTTTCTTATGTTACCCATTAATAAATGGCATAACGAGTACCATCGAGTCGTATTAGGGGGTATTACTTGTGACAGTCACGATTATTATGATTCCGAAGAACATATCAACGAGGTATTTTTGCCTAAACTGACTAATGGTGATGTTGAAGATGATAAGCAACCTTTATATCTCGGGTTTTTTCATACTGGGGCGTATCAAGATCAAATTAGTGGATACGGAGGTATAAAACATTGTCTGATTCCATCACCCAAACATATAATCGTTGAAAGAGATAGAACTGGCAAATTAGTAGACTGGGTTTATGCTAAAGAACAAACTGCTCAAAGTATGCTTAAAATATTAGGTTATATCAAATAAAATAATATTTAGTTTGATATACTAGAATACAAATTAAAGTACAAATTAGAAGTCAATAATTAGTTGACTTTTAATTTGTACTTTCTTATAACTTTTGGATCATTAAAGTATTTTTCCGCTAAATTCTGATCTATACGATCGTCAAATTCAACCATTGGAAGGTCAATAAATTGTAACCTTGCTTGCTTTAATTCTTCATTAAGTTTTTTGGTTTTTTGAATTACATCTACATCCCTCGTTCCTATAATTTGATTGTCACTTAACAAATAATCTAATCTTTTTGTAATTGTTCTTATTTGAGAAGCTGTATTCTGTTCCTGTATTCTATTTGGAGAAACTGCCTCTTTTACTGGAACTAAGGTTAAACCAATACTAGGAAGTATTTTTCCAAAACTTTTTGCAGATTCAGAAGCACCTGTTGATGTTAAAACGGTACCTGCTAAGGCTGTTGTTGAACCCGTTATATCAAAAGCAGTTCTAGTGGTTTTAGTGGTTTTAATATTTTTACTTACAACATAAAACGTAAGTTTAAGATTTTGGATGTAAGATCTCAATTCTTGTGAAACCATTTTGTGTTCAAGATTTCGTTGAGGGTAATTGATTCCTGGTTTTACTGCAATTTTTACAAAAGCGGTATCCTTATTGAAAAATTTATCGTAACCGATAAACTCTAAAGACAATATTTTTTGTCTGGAAGTATCATTGTCTTTAATAAAATCGAAAGGTACCATCCACACAAACTCATCTTCACATTTATTAATTTGTTTTACAATTGAAATTGGAATATTAGAATTGAAATTCATTTGTTCAATTGGAAATGTACCACCCTCACATTGTATTCTAAAGCGAACGGTGTCACCTTCTTCAACTGAAAGTGTACCCATTACGGCTGGTTTTACTTTTGATAAATTAATTTCAGTGCTGTAAAACAATATATTTAGGGAGGTATCTACTTTATCTTTAGGATCTTTCAAATTTTGTACACCAAATTCAACTTTGTAAGGCAAGTCGTATTTTAAACGCCCACTCAAAAAATAGGTTTTTTCAGCTTTGAAATAAACAGTACCTGTTGATTTGTCAATTTTTAAACCAACTGGAGCCTTTTTTAAATACCAATAATACTGCTTGGCATCTTTATTGATATTTAATTCATAGTTAAGGATAGAATCCACGTGGATTGTAAAAAAGGGATTCAAATTGGTAATTCTCAATACACTATCTAAGTTTACAACTTCAGAAATTGCAGTTGTATCCATTATTTTGTCTTGTGCCAAAACAGTAGAATTTATTGCAAGTGCCAGTAAAAAAAAGATTATATTTTTCAAAATTGTATATTTTCAATTATAAGCAAATTTAAAAAATTTAATTGTTAAACAAGTTAAAATATTACTAAGCTTTTCTATTGCTTACTGTTAATTATGATACTGTTTACTTTTATCAATTGTTGATTCAAACTGAAAATTTGTTTGATAATAATAAAAAAGAGTAAATTTGTATTAAGAAAAATCAAAATTAATATGTATCCAGCAGATATTGTAATACCAATGAAAGAAGAGTTAACAGAAAATGGTTTCACTGAAATGACAACCGTTGCAGAAGTTGAATCTGTTTTAACTCAAAACGGCACAACTTTAGTAATGATTAATTCTGTGTGTGGCTGTTCTGCAGGTAGTGCTCGTCCTGGTGTTTTAATGGCAGTTGCAAATAGTGAAAAGAAACCAGACCAATTGGCAACAAGTTTTGCAGGTTTTGATATTGATGCCATTAAAAAAGTAAGAGAGTTTTTGTTGCCTTATCCACCATCTTCTCCTGCAATTGCATTGTTCAAAGACGGAAATTTAGTGCACATGATTGAAAGACACCAAATTGAAGGAAGACCTGCCCAAATGATTGCACACAATTTGATTGCTGCATTTGAAGAATATTGTAATTAAAATCTTAGTTCAACTAAAAAAAATCCCAGTTTTGGGATTTTTTTTTATCTTTTTTTGTATTGCTTAATTTATATAACCAACTAAATTGATTCATGTATCCAAATTTGTATTTTTTCTTAAAAGAAACATTCCATATTGAACCTTGGGGCTTTACTCAATATATAAACTCATTCGGATTATTTGTTGCTTTATCCTTTGTTTTGGGCTCTTATGTTCTTTCATTAGAATTAAAGCGGAAAGAACGTCAAGGTATTTTAACGTTCAAAGAGGAGTCCATTCTTGTTGGTGAAGGTATAAAAATACCTGAATTGATTTTTAATTTAGTTTTTGGCTTTATAGTTGGATACAAAGTAGTTGGAATATTCTTCAATACTGGAAATATTCCACCTCAAGAGTATATTTTTTCTCAAAATGGATCTTGGATTGGGGGTATTGTTTTGGGATTGCTTTTTTCTGGGATGCTTTATTTAGAAATGAAAAAGTCAAAATTGGCTACTCCCGAAAAGAGATTAATAAAGGTTTGGCCTCATGAAAGGATTGGAGATATAACTGTTTTAGCCGCTCTTGCAGGATTTATTGGAGCGAAATTATTCGACAATCTTGAAAATTGGGAAAGATTTATTCAAAATCCAATTATGAATTTATTGTCTCCTAGTGGATTAACTTTTTATGGTGGATTTATTTGTGCGGCAATTGCAATTTTAATTTATGCAAAAAGAAAGAATATTGGTGCTTGGGAGCTTTGTGATGCAATGGGACCGGTTCTTATTTTAACATACGCAACAGGACGAATCGGCTGTATGGTTGCAGGTGATGGTGATTGGGGTATTTTTAATAGTGCGTATACTTTATCAGAAGATGGAAAAATAATTCCTGGTTCAGAAGCAATATATCAAAATGCAATAGCTCAAGGCGGTGAGTTTTCCCGTTATCTTATTTCTGAATATGGTAGTTTAGATAAAATTCCTCACGTCTTTTTTAAGGGTTTTGATTTTCTTCCAAATTGGTTTTGGGCTTATAATTTCCCTCATAATGTAAATGAAGTTGGTGTTGGTATCGCAGGGTGTACAGGCTCTTATTGTGCTCAACTAAATCCTTTGGTGTTTCCAACTCCGTTGTATGAAACCATTGCTTGTTTGATTCTTTTTGGCGTTCTTTGGATGCTTCGTAAAAAGATAAATATTCCTGGACAATTATTCGGTATTTATTTAGTATTCAATGGATTAGAGCGATTTTTAGTGGAGAAAATCAGGGTAAACTCAACTTATTCTATTTGGGGTTTTCATCCCACACAAGCTGAACTTATTTCTTCTGGATTAATGATTACTGGTATTATTATTTTTATATTTTTAGGCAAAAAACACCAAACTAAAATTTAATATTTATTGGTTTTGATAAACAGATTAAAAAATATTTTTTTAATTGTAACTGTTTAGTTTTGTAACTCAAAAACTTAAAAAATGGCATCTTTTGATATTGTAAGTAAAGTAGATGTACAGCTTCTCGACAATGCTGTGAATGTAACAAAGAAAGAAGTTCAAAATAGATTTGATTTTAAAGGTTCAGTTGTAGAAATTGATCTTGATAAAAAGGAGTTTAAGCTTAAACTTGAAGTAGATGACGATATGAAAATGCGTCAGTTGATAGATATTCTTATACATCGAGCAAATAAACAAGGTATTTCACCCGAGGCATTTGATCTTAGCAAAGAAGCTTACCCAAGCGGTAAAACCGTTAAAATGGAAGTAACCGTTAGAAATGGGTTAAAGCAAGAAGATGCAAAAAAGATAGTTAAGCTAATTAAAGATGCTGGTTTAAAGGTTCAAGTGCAAATTATGGACGATACCGTTAGGGTTACAGGAAAAAAAATTGACGATTTACAAGAAGTAATATCCTTTTGCAGAGCTGCGGAATTAGGAATTCCTCTTCAATTTGAAAACATGCGTTCTTAAAATTTTTGCAAAATATAATTTGTAATACCAATTTCCTTTGTTAATTTCGCAGACAATTTATAAATTAGAATGGCAAAATCCATTCTGCTAATTTTTTCAATATGAGAGAAGGAATACATCCTAAGAATTACAGGTTAGTTGTTTTCAAAGATATGAGTAATGGTAACACATTTCTTACTCGTTCAGCAGCAGCTTCAAAAGAGACTATCAAATGGGAAGATGGAAATGAATATCCTTTGCTAAAATTGGAGATTTCAAATACTTCACACCCTTTTTATACTGGACAAAAAATGTTGGTTGATACAGCTGGTAGAATTGATAAATTCAAAAAGAAATACGAAAAGAAAAAATAATTTAAATAAAAAGCCCTCCGAAACGAGGGTTTTTTTATTTTTATACACTAATGCAAATTTTTAATCTAAATGATAGTGTTATACGAGAATCTTTATTCCCGTTTTCATTAAATCGCCATGTGGCTGATATGAGAATTGGCATGTTAACGATTAGAGAAAAGTGGAATCTTGGGCTAAAATTATTACCCTCTTTAGAATTGCCATCGGAAATTCCTGCCAATATAATTCCTAGTTATGCATTTTTTAAGGAGATTGATGCAAATGGTTGGACAAATGCCTTAACCAATTCGGAAACTTATCGTTTATTAAATGCTCCGTGGGAAATTGCTGCGTATAATGATTGGGCTTTAAGAGCAGATTTTGAAATGAAAACTTTTGGTGAAAAAACTTCAAATTTGCCAAATACAATTCAAACTATTGGAAGTCAATTGTTTTTTGAAGATGGAGTAACTGCAACATTTTGTACAATAAATTCAGAAACTGGACCAGTTTATATTTCAAAAAATGCAGTGATCATGGAGGGTGCCCATTTGCGTGGTCCATTATTTATAGGTGAAGGTGCTGTAATTAAAATGGGTGCAACTGTTTATGGTGCAACAACTATTGGTCCTTTCTGTGTAGTTGGGGGTGAAGTTAAAAATTCTGTTTTTTTTGGATTTAGCAATAAAGCTCATGAAGGTTATATTGGTGATGCAGTAATTGGTGAATGGTGCAATTTAGGAGCTGGAACCTCTTGTTCTAATGTTAAAAATACTGCGAGTGTAATAAATGTTTGGAATATGCATCAAAACAAATATGTTGTCACCAATAAAAAATGTGGCATTTTAATGGGTGATTATTCTCGTTGTGCAATTAATACTTCATTTAATACTGGTACAGTAATTGGAATTTGTGCCAATATTTTTCAATCTGGAGATTTAACTCCAAAATTTATCCCCAACTTTGCTTGGGGAACAAATGAAAAATATAAACTAGACAAAGCATTTGAAGATATTCAAAATTGGATGGAATTTAAAAACAAATCATTGTCGGAATCTCAAAAAATTTTTTTAACGCAGATTTTTTATAATAACAATACTATATGAGAAAAAAAATTGCCGCAGCAAACTGGAAAATGAACCTTAATGTAGAACAAGCAACTAACTTATTAGATGAAATTTTATCAGCTAATATAACTTTAAATGAACACCAATTTGCAGTTTTTGCAATACCATTTCCTTATTTGCAAATGGCTAATAGCAAACTTGCAGGTCAAAACAATTTGTATGTAGCTGCTCAAAATTGTAGTGATAAAGCTTCTGGAGCATATACAGGAGAAGTTTCTGCTGCAATGTTACAATCTTTACAAATTAAGTATGTTGTAATTGGTCATTCTGAAAGAAGAGAACTATTTAATGAATCCAATGCTCAATTGGCTGAAAAAACAAATCTTGCATTAGCAAACGGTTTAATTCCAATTTTTTGCTGTGGTGAACCGCTTTCAGTTAGAGAAGAGAATAATCAAAATGAATTTGTTGCAAAACAATTAAAGGAGTCTTTGTTTCATCTTTCTTTAGATCAAATAAAACAAATAATAATTGCTTATGAACCAATTTGGGCAATTGGGACTGGAAAAACGGCTTCTGCTGAACAAGCTCAAGAAATTCATGCTTTTATCAGAACTGAAATTGCAAATAAATTTGGACAGGAAATAGCCAATAATATGTCAATTCTATACGGTGGAAGTGTAAAAGCATCAAATGCAGTTGAAATTTTCTCTCAAACAGACGTAGACGGTGGATTAGTGGGAGGAGCTTCTCTTCAACCAGCAGAATTTATTTCTATCATCAAATCATTGCCGTAATTTGCTTTTTTTGAGCATATTTCTGGTAAATGAGTATATTTAATCATGGCTTTTGTTAGGCAGGTTTCAATAAATTCTATTTATAAAGGGGTTTACTTATTGCTTCAATTTATTTTTACAATATTAATCTCTAAGTTATCTGGGCCAGAGGGATTGGGAATTTTTACTTTAGTTACAGTAAATGCAAATTTATCAAGCATTTTTACTTCTTTAGGTATTTCTTCTGGCATTGGTTTTCAAGCCTCAAAAAATGACATAAGCACAAAAGCATTGTTGAAATTAACCTGGTTGTCTTCTTCAATTCAATTGATGCTGATCTTAGTCATTGAAATCATTGTTTTTTTAATAAGTGGTAAGTTTTTAATTTGGAATTCATCTTGGTATTTATTTGGATTTGCTGGAATTATACTTTTTTTAACCATTAGTATTTCTGAAAAATATTTTGCATTATATAATGGATATTTCCAACTAAATAAATACAACTTAATTGTTACTGCAATTACTGGATTGATTGTTTTAATTTGTTCAATTTGGCTATTTATTTTAAAAAAAGTGCCTATTGAAAGCATTTTAATTGTTTTTGTATTTGCTAATATTGTTCAAGTGATTTTATTACACTTTTTTCTATCGTATCAAAAAAAACAACACAACAATGATAATATATCCTGGAAACGGGATTTGTTTAGTTATTCAACAATCGCTTTTTTTTCAAACTGTTTGTATTTTATTGCATTAAGGGTTGATTATTGGATCATTGGTTTGTTTAATTCAAAAGAACAATTGGGTTACTATGCCCTAGCAGTACGTTTATCCCAATTGATTTGGATTTTACCTACATTGCTTGCAGCATTAATTTTACCTAAAGTTGGTAAAATTGATTTCAAAAATCAAAATATCGAAAGACTTATTAGATTGGTTTTTTCTTTTAATGTATTTGGAGGATTAATATTAGCCTTTTCTTGCAATTATTTAATTCCGCTTATTTTTGGAAAAAATTTCTCTGGAAGCATCTTACCCTTCTGTTTAATTTTACCTGGTATTGTGTTTTTATCCTTACAGATAATTTTATCAGCATATTTTTCGGGAAAGGGAGAAATTAAAACCAATTTAATAACTTCAATTGTATTGTTGATTGTGATAATTTTATTGGATTTACTTTTAATTCCTCGTTTTGGAATAATCGGAGCATCAATAGCTAGTAGTTTTGCATATTCGATTAGTGGCTTATTTACATATTATTTGTATTGTAGAAGTGTAAATTATTCTTTTAGGAAAATAATCATTGACACAAGCGATTTAAAATGGATAAAATCCAAAATACTTTCATTTGTTAAATGAATATTTATGCCAGAATATTTTGATGTAAGTTCTTTTAATCTACTACCCATAATAAAAGGAAAATCTTATTGGATTTGGTTGGCAAGTTGGTATCCCAGTAAATCTTCACCCACTAATGGTGATTTTATCCAACGCCAAGCAATTTCAGTTGCTGCCCATCATCCTTTAATCGTTATTCATTGCATCCATGATGCAAATGCT
>CAMBYC010000049.1 GCA_945871875.1 Sphingobacterium thalpophilum | reverse complement strand
CCAGCAAGGTTTGCGAAAACGGTATATAAATCGCCCAAAAACATTTCTATAGGGTCATTAGATTTTTCGCCAAAGGTAAAAGCTGGAGTAGGTACTGTAGGCATGAGTAAGACACTCGCTTGGTTAAATACCTCATCTGTTTTGTCAATGATTAATCGTCTCACTTGTTGAGCTTTGGTAAAATAAGCGTCATAGTATCCTGAGCTCAAAACGAAATTGCCGAGCATAATTCGGCGTTTGACTTCTTTGCCAAATCCAGCAGTTCTGTTTGCGGTATAAAAGTCAGCTAAATCTTCGGGTTGTTGGTCTGTACTGTGGCCATATTTTATACCATCGTATCTTGATAAGTTGGAAGATGCTTCAGCAGTAGTTAGCACATAATACGCAGGAACAATATAATCTAGGTAGTCAAACTGAATAGGTAATATGTTGTAGCCTTGTAATTTCAGTTTTTCCAACAAAATAAAAAATGAGGTACGTATTTCAGTATCCAAAGAAGGGTGATTGAGCATTTCAGGGAAGTAAGCTAGATTGCCGCTAAATTCTTCTTTAATGGTTTGTGAATATAAGTCAACAGATTGTTGACTTATTGTGCTGTCAAAATCATCTGAACCTGCAATGACTTCTAAAATTAGGGCTGCGTCTGGAACATTTTGTGAAAATATTCCGATTTGGTCAAAAGAAGAGGCATAAGCAATAAGGCCATGGCGAGAGATTCTGCCATAAGAAGGTTTTAGCCCTACTATTCCACAAAAATCTGCCGGTTGGCGAACAGAGCCGCCAGTATCGCTTCCTAGGCTAACCATACAAAGTCCTGCTTGCACTGCAACTGCTGAACCGCCAGAAGAACCACCGGGAACTCGGGTTTCATCTATTGCATTCAAAACTTTTCCATAAAATGAATTTTCATTGGATGAGCCCATAGCAAATTCATCACAATTTAAACTGCCAATTATTATGGCGTCTTCAGCCAATAATTTTTCAATTGCGGTAGCAGAAAAAATCGATTTGAAGCCTTTAAGCATCTGTGATGCTGCCGTAACCGAATGATTTTGGTAGCAGATGACATCTTTAATCCCTACTACAACGCCAAAAAGTTTGCCAATGGGTAATCCACTGGCAAACTTTTTGTCAAGATATATTGCACGCTCTAAAGCTTCTTCGCTGAAAACTTCTACAAAAGCGTTTAAGTGCTTATTGTCGTCAATATTTTTTAAAAAATATTGCGTTACTGCTAAACAGCTTGTCTTCTGTTGTGCAAAGTCGGCGTGAAATTGTTGAATAGATTGGTAATGGTACAAAAAATGCCTTTAAGAAGATTAAGGATTAACTTGTTTTTCTTTTTCGGCGATACCTTTTTCAATTTCTTCTTTTACATTTGATTTTGCGTCATTGAATTCACGGATACCACGACCTAAACCTCTCATAAATTCAGGTATTTTTCTACCTCCAAATAATAATAATACAGCCAACACAATTAGAATCCACTCAGAACCACCAGGCATTGAGAGAAGGAATACAGTATTCAACATAAATAATAGTTTTTATATGAACATTAAAGTTACGAATTTAGTCTTTAAGATCTACAATCAAAAACGGAAACCATTAGGTTTCCGCTGTTAATTTTTTCTATGTTGTATAGATTACATTCTTTTTTCCTGAATCCTTGCACTTTTTCCACTTCTTTCTCTGAGGTAGAATAATTTAGCACGACGTACTTTACCAACTTTGTGCAAGATAATAGAATCGATGTTTGGAGAAAGTACAGGGAAAGTTCTTTCCACTCCAACTGCATCAGAAACTTTACGTACAGTAAAAGTAGCAGTAGCACCTTGTCCTTGACGCTTAATTACATCACCTTTGAAACTTTGGATACGCTCCTTATTTCCTTCAATGATCTTGTAATTGACAGTTATATTATCTCCCGCTTTGAATTTGGGATACTCTTTTGTAGTACTTAGTTGCTCGTGTATAAAAGCGATTGCTTCGTTCATAACCAAAAATTTAGGGATTGCAAAGTTAGTTTAATTTTTCAATCTGCAAAATTTATCATTCATAGTTTGAAATTTGTTTCGAACTATTTTTTAATGATATTATCTTGCAACGTTGACTGTTCTTTTTTCTCTGATAACGGTTACCTTGATTTGACCTGGATAAGTCATTTCATTTTGAATTTTTTGTGCCATTTCAAAACTAATGGTTTCGCTATCTGCATCTGAAATTTTATCAGCTTCAACAATTACGCGCAATTCTCTACCAGCCTGTATAGCATAAGCTTTTTCTACGCCTTGGTAAGTTAATGCTAGTGTTTCCAAGTTTTTAATTCTTTGGATGTATTGTTGCATAATCTCTCTTCTTGCTCCAGGCCTTGCTCCGCTAATTGCATCACAAGCTTGTATTATAGGAGAAATAACATAAAGCATTTCAGTTTCGTCGTGGTGAGCTGCAATTGCATTAATTACGGCTGGATTTTCTCCGTATTTCTCTGCCAATTTGCCCCCCAATAATGCATGGCTCAATTCTGTTTCCTCATCTGGAACTTTCCCGATATCATGCAATAAACCAGCTCTTTTAGCCAATTTAGGATTTAATCCCAACTCAGCTGCCATAATTCCACAAAGATTTGCTACTTCTCTACTGTGCATCAATAAGTTTTGGCCATAAGAAGACCTGAACCTCATTTTACCTACCACACGAACCAATTCTTTATGCAAACCATGAATACCTAACTCAATAACCGCACGTTCCCCAATTTCCATTACCTGCTCTTCAATTTGTCGGCGGGTTTTTTCAACAACTTCTTCAATTCTTGCTGGGTGAATTCTACCATCAGCTACCAATCTTTGTAATGATAATCTTGCAATCTCTCTACGCAATGGATCAAATGAAGACAATACTATCGCTTCTGGAGTGTCGTCTACAATCAAATCTACACCTGTTGCTGCTTCAATAGCTCTAATATTTCTTCCTTCTCTACCAATAATCTGTCCTTTTATTTCATCACTTTCCAAATTGAAAACCGTAACCGTATTTTCAATGGTCTGCTCCGCAGCAGTTCTCTGTATGGTTTGAATGATGATTTTACGGGCTTCTTTGGTTGCTTTTTGTTTGGCTTCCTCAATAATTTCCTGCTGTAAAACTACAGCCTGGGAATGTGCCTCATTTTTCAAGCCTTCAATCAATTGTGCTTTTGCTTCTTCAGCTGTTAATCCTGCAATTTTCTCAAGTCTTCGAATATGTTCCTCTTGATGCTTCTCTAATTCAGTCCTTTTTAAAGTAACAATCTCAATTTGCTTGTTCAAATTTTCTTTAATGACGTCATTCTCTTTAGTCTGTTTGTCAAGATTTTCAACTTTCGCAGAAATAGATTGCTCTTTTTGACGCGTTCTGCTTTCTAATTCATTAATCTTTTTGTTTTTCTCCAATAAATCTCTGTCATGATCTGATTTTAATTGAACAAATCGCTCTTTTGCCTCTAGAATTTTTTCCTTTTTTAGCGTTTCTGCCTGAATTTGTGCATCTGCTAAAATCTTTTTAGACTGTAAATCAGCCTCTTCAATCTGTAATCGGGTGTTTTTGGCAAATAATATTTTTCCCGCCGATATCCCCGCAATTAACGAAACTACACCAATTATAATGGGTAAAATAATGTTGAAATCCATGAATGTTTTGTTTTTTCAATTTCACAAGTAAAAATTAGAAAATCCGTTATTTCGGATAGTACTAATATATAACGTACAAAAGTAACGATTTATGTCAATTTTTTATCAATTATGTCTTCTAATAGATTGAGTTGTTTTATTAGCCCTAATTCTGAAAATTCTCCTGTTTGTTGTTGGGTAACAAACCACAACAAAGCCATTGATATATAATCCTGCATGTCTTTACCTGAAAATTGGGTTTTATATTCTAAAATCTTCTCATTTATCAATTTTGAAAACATTTTTACAGAACCTTCGTCATTAGGCTCAATTTTTATCCTATAAGTGCGATCCCCAACTAAAATATTTATAGGAATTAAACTTTGCATTTTAAAATATTTTGTTAAATTTACGTCCTGATATTCAGAACTTTGCTAACTATTTACTAATTGTGAAGATACACCAATCGTCAATTTTATCGTATAATTTTTAAATAATAGAAAATTTTTCACAATGTTACCGAGGGTTAAAACAGCAGTTTTTATTGATTTTTTAAATTTAGAGGTTGATGAATTGTCATACTCTTCTGTTAGTGCAGTATTAAAAGATGAGGATGATAAAGTAATGCTTAACCTTGATTTAAACGTTCCAAAGGGAGAAAAACAAATCCGTTGGAATGGTCTAAATAATCTGCCTTATGGTATTTACAGTTTGGAATTAAGCAATGGTGAAGAGATATCTAAAATAAGATTGGTAAAGCGTGTTTGATTATTGACTTAACAATGCAATGCAGCGATCTATTTCTCTAATGTAATGGTTTACCTGTTTTTCAATATTTTTTACAGCATTTTCGTCTCTAACTAGTGATGATTTTTTTATGTTTTGCAATTGCTGTTCCATTTCTGTAACAGTTTTAGCAAGTTCTTGTTCTTTTTCTTTTTTAGAAAGAATGTCTAAACGCAATTGTTGATTCTCTTCTATTAAAATTTGTTGCTTTTGTAATTCATTGTTAAGAAGATAAACTTCATTTCGAAGTTGTATATTTTCTTTATATAAACTTTCATGCTCCTTAACAAGCACAATAAGTTTTTCTTTGATGGTTTCTATTTTTTCTAAAGCAGGTATCATGCCTTTCGGATTTCGGCATTGAGGTTTTTCTCAAGGCTAGTTATTATGCTTTGCATCATAAGATCGATTTCCTTATCCAACATTGTTTTTTCCTCATCTAAAAAAGTAAAATTCAATGCCATTGATTTTTTTCCCATACCTAATTTATCACTTTCAAACACATCAAACAATTTAATTTGGCGAAGCTTTGAAAGTTTAATAGATTTTACATTTGCTTCAATCTCACTGTAAGGTAGATTGCTGTCTATTACAAATGCCAAATCTCTTTGTACAGAAGGGTATTTTGACAATTCCTGGTAAGCTAGATTTTGGGTTTCTACTAGCTGCATACATTTTTCCCACAATAAATCAGCATAATAAACATCTTGCTTAATGTCAAATTTTGCTGAAAACTCTTTTTTAACCTTTCCAATTGTTGCAATTGTTGAATTGCCTACTTGAAAAGTTAACATTTGCTCGAGTTTAGTGTGTTCGGTTTTTATAACTGTTTGCTGCGTCAATCCAATTTGTTGCAATAAATTATTTACCAAACCTTTAATAAAATATATATCAACAAGTTCTTTTTGTATGTGCCAGTTTTCTTCTCTTTTTCTACCGGTAATAAATAGTGCTAAATGTTCTTCTTCATGGTATTTTCCTTTGGCTGATTGGATATATGTTTTGCCAAATTCAAACAAACTGAGTGAATTGTTTCTTCTGTTGATGTTGTGAAGAATAGTTAACAAACCAGGTTCTAACATCGAGGTTCTTAAAACATCAAGTTCAATACTCAGATTGTTCATCATTTTTACCGCAGTTGCCTTTTCGTTTTCAGCTAAATAAGCACTATTGGTGATGGAATTGTTCATGATTTCATTGAACCCTAAACCAGTAAGTATTACAGAAACTTTTTCTTTTAGAACTGCTGCCCTCCATTTTGTTTCTACTGCAGGAGTAATTGTAATGGCTGTTGGAATTTCAATATTATCAAATCCGTCGATACGCATAATTTCTTCAGCAAGATCTGCGGGTAAATTGATATCAGTTTTATGAAATGGAACGGAAACAGTTAATTCTTCTGGTGTTTGATGTATGATTCCAAAACCTAATGAACCTAGAATCTTTGAAATTGTTTCAGGAGCATAGTTTTTGCCACTTAGTTGGTGCAAAAATGCATATTTAATACTTACAGTTTTTTGCTCTAAAGGATGTGGATGATTGTCTGCAACTGCTGAAACCACAATGCCACCAGAAACTTCAATAATTAGTTGAGCAGCTCTTTCAAGTACCCTAACTGTATTGCTAATATCCACAATTTTTTCAAAATGGGTTGCGGCATCTGTTCTTAAATTGTGGCGGAAAGAAGTCTTTCTAATCATGCCAGCATTAAAACTGGCTGATTCTAGAAATATTTGGGTTGTGTTTGCAGACACCCCAGAACCAAATCCTCCAAATACTCCCGCAATACACATAGGTTTGCTATCACCATCACAAATTACCAAGTCATCTTCATGCAATTGTCTTTCTTTTTCATCTAAACTGAAGAATTTTGTTCCTGAAGGGAGCTTTTGTACAATTATCTTATTGCCAGCAATTTTATCTGCATCAAAAGCGTGTAATGGTTGACCGGTTTCGTGCAACACATAATTGGTTACATCTACAACATTGTTTATCGGTCTTACACCTATTGCTTTTAATCTTTGTACCAACCAATCTGGAGACGGTTTGATGGTTATATTATGAATTGATATGCCTGAATACCTAGGACAAGCGTCTGTATCTTCAACATGGATTTGTATTAAATCTTGCGATTTTTCTACAAAATTTGTAGGATATGGTGATACAACTACAAAATCTTTGTTTTCATGGTGTGTTAGATACGCACAAATATCTCTTGCCACACCCAAATGGCTCATTGCATCGCTTCTGTTTGGAGTTAGTCCAATTTCAAAAATATAATCTGAATAAGTAGAAAAATAATCAGCTGCCAAAGAACCAGGAACTGCATCATTGTCTAAAATCAAAATTCCATTGTGGGATGTACCTAATCCAATTTCATCTTCAGCACAAATCATTCCTTGACTTTCGTAACCTCTAATTTTTGCCAAACGCATGGTAAGAGGTTCGCCAACTGTTGGGTAAATGGTAGCTCCAACTGGTGCTACAATTACTTTTTGTCCTACGGCTACATTTGGTGCACCACAAACAATGTTTAAAGGTGTTTCAGCTCCGATATTTACTTTTGTAAGCGACAATTTATCAGCATTTGGATGTTTTTCAACTTCCAGAACTTCACCAATTACCAAACCATATAAGCCTCCCTTTACGGATTCATATTTATCTAAACGCTCAACTTCTAAACCAATAGCATTGAGAATAAAAGATATTTTTTCGGTATCCAATTCAACAGGAAGATAGTCAAGCAGCCACTTATATGAAATCGTCATCTTTATTAAGAAATTTTATCTTATCGCAAATATAACCAAATGCTAAATATAAGTACTTTGCTCTATGTCATATTAAACAATTTCTGCAACTATTTTTTTAAATAATATTTTCTAACTACATAAAATGATCTAAAGCTAAGAGATGTAAATACAAAAGTATTGAATCATAGCATTTTGTGAATAACCAATGATTTTGTGTGGATAAACGTATGAATAAAAGCTGTATAATCTTACATTAAAAAATGTTTTTTTTTAGGTTAATGGGTTTAAATTCGCTGTCCCGATGAATATTTTTTTTAGGTTAGAAAACGAATAAATGCATCGAAAACCAGCATCAACTTATAATAAAACACTTACAACTTTAGCAAATGGCAGAACTCAAAAATGCAAATCGCGACCGACAATTTAAGAAAAAACCAGTTGTTGATGTTAGTACATTGGTATATGGTAAAATTCCACCACAATCAAAAGAACTCGAAGAAGCGGTATTAGGAGCTATTATGCTCGAAAAAGCTGCTTTTGATGTTGTTATTGAAATTATTAAACCAGAATGTTTTTATGTAGATGCACACCAGAGGATTTTTAAAGCGATGAAAGAATTGGCTGATAAAAACAGTCCGATTGACATGTTGACCGTAGTAGAGCAACTTAAATCTACAAGCGAATTAGAGATTGTGGGCGGAGCGTATTATATTACAAAACTTACCAACTTTGTGGTTTCATCTGCAAATATTGAAACCCATTGTAGAATTGTAGTGCAGAAATTTATACAAAGAGAATTGATTCGAATAAGTGGTGAAATCATTGGAGATGCTTATGAAGATAGCACGGATGTTTTTGATTTGTTAGACGATGCAGAATCAAAATTGTTTGAGATTACGAACAATCACCTTAAAAGAAACTATGAATCCATAGAAAATGTATTGGTAAATACGATAAAGAATATTGAGGAAATGCGGAATAGAAAAGATTCTATAACAGGCGTTCCAAGTGGTTTTGCTTCGATAGATCAAATTACTTATGGTTGGCAAAATTCGGATTTGATAATTTTGGCTGCCAGACCATCAGTAGGTAAAACTGCATTTGCTTTAAATCTTGCTCGAAATGCGGCTTTAGATGCTCACAAACCTACGGCTGTGGGTTTGTTTAGTTTAGAGATGAGTGCGGGTCAGTTGGTTCAAAGAATTTTATCCGCAGAAAGTGAAATCAATATGGAAAAGATTTCGCGTGGAAAGATGGAAGAGTATGAAATGAAGCAATTGTATCAAAAGGGTATTACAAAACTTTCAAAAGCACCCATATTTATTGACGATTCTGCGGCATTAAACATTTTTGAGCTTCGTGCAAAATGTCGTCGTTTGGTACAAAAGCATAAAGTGGGCATCGTTATAATAGATTATTTGCAGTTGATGAGCGGGAGTAGCGATAAAGGCGGGAATCGTGAGCAAGAAATCAGTACCATTTCCCGAAATTTAAAGGGATTGGCGAAAGAATTGAATATCCCTATTGTTGCCTTGTCGCAGTTGAGTCGTGAGGTTGAAAAGCGAAAAGAGAACAACAAGATGCCACAGTTGAGTGATTTGCGAGAATCAGGAGCCATTGAGCAAGATGCGGATTTGGTAATGTTTCTTTATCGTCCAGAATACCATGAGATCAACAACAACGATATGGGCGAAAGCACAAAGGGTGAAACGTTTTTAAAGATTGCTAAACATAGAAATGGTACATTAGAAACCATCAAGCTCAAAGCAATGTTGCATATACAAAAATTCCAAGATGGTGAGCCAGATGAGGGGATAGGATATACGCCACCTCAACAATCTGGAGGCAGTTGGAGGGCGATTACAGATGATGGGGGAGCAAAACTCTATATTCAGAAAGGAAGTAAAATGAATGATTCGCCAATGAGCGATGAGGATGATGGAAGTCCATTTTAAGAGATTTTTAAAACATTTTGAATGCAATTTCCCTATTTTTATGCTCCTTCGTTAGGTTTAATACATACTTCCCAAAATTTGGAAGAAGAAACTGCACGTCATATTGCACAGGTATTGCGAATGAAAGAGGGTGATTGTCTTCATTTAACGGATGGAAAGGGTAGGGTTGCAACTGCAAAAATTATAAGTATTGGGAAGAAAACTTGTGAGGTTTTTATCTCAGAAATACAAGATGCTCCTACTTCAACAAAAAATATTACAATAGCTGTTTCTCTGTTAAAAAATGCCGGCAGATTTGAGTGGTTGTTAGAAAAATCTGCCGAATTAGGCATTAATTCAATTGTTCCTTTGGTTTGCAAAAGAACAGAGCGACAACAATTTAGGCAAGATAGATTACAAAACATTTTAGTAAGTGCGATGTTGCAAAGCAGGCAGGCATGGTTAACAATATTGCCCAATCCGGTTGAATATGTGGATTTTATCCAAAAAACTACGTATGAAAATCGATATATCGCCCATTGTGAAGAAGAAGAAAAAAAAAGTTTATCAACTTTAATAAAACCCAATCAAAAAGACAGTTTGGTGTTGATTGGTCCGGAAGGAGATTTTACAATGGATGAAATTCAAGCTGCAATTGAGAAAGGTTTTAAACCTGTTTCATTAGGAAATACTAGGTTAAGAACTGAAACTGCCGCAATTACTGCGGCAGTTATATGTGTTCAATATTAAGTCTTCAGTCTTTTTTTATTGCTCTTCAGGTAAAACAGCTTCTCGAAGTTCAACAGGTTTTGGTGCTTTTTCCCTTTTTTTAATCCACATGTTCAGCAATTCAACCCCAAAAGAGAAGGCCATCGCAAAATAGATGTATCCTTTTTCAATATGACTTTTATGAATGGGTTCAAGGCCCTCAAAAAATAAACTAAATCCTACCATAATCAAAAACGACAATGCCAACATTTTTAATGTTGGATGTTTATGGATAAAAATTGAAATCTTTTCAGAAAAGAAAAACATGATAATCATAGCAATCACAACCGCAGTAATCATGATTTCAACATATTTTGCCATACCTACGGCCGTTATGATGCTATCAAAAGAAAATACCAAATCAATAATTAAAATTTGGCTCATGATTAATCCAAATGCATTTTTATCAGCATTTAAGTTGTTTACTTCAACTTCTCCTTCTAATTTAGCATGAATTTCTTTAACTGTTTTATAAATTAAAAACAATCCGCCAGCCAATAATATAAGGTTGCGTAAGTTAAAACCAATATGTTGTCCAACCCATTCAAAGCCAAACAATTCACGGTTGCCATTTGTGACCAACCATCCTAAGCATAGTAACAATGTAGTGCGAACCAAAATACCGCCAATCATCCAAATTTTACGGGCTAATTTTCTTTGGGTTTTTTCTAATCTACCCATAAGAATGGCTACGAAAATCACATTATCAATGCCTAATACAATTTCTAAAATAGTTAATGTAAGAATGCTGATAAGTGCATCAACAGTTAATAAGTGTTCCATTTAATGGTATTGTTTTAAGGGGCAAATATACTAACGACTTTATTTATCTTAAACAAATTTTAAGGGTTGGATGTTTTTTATAAAGATTTATTTCTTAAAATAGCTTTTACAATACCCGGACCTTCATAAATAAATCCAGTCCAAACTTGCACCAAACTTGCACCGGCGTTGAGTTTTTCGTCAGCATCAGCCGCTGTAAAAATTCCGCCTGATCCTACAATGGGAATAATTCCGCTCGTATTTTGGTATAAATATTTAATTACAGATGTTGATTTATCTTTAACTGGGGCACCACTTAATCCGCCTAAACCTATAGATTTTATATTTTCTGATGAAGAATTTTGCAGGTTTTCTCTAGAAATGGTAGTATTTGTAGCAACTAATCCATCAATTTTTACTTCATTGGTTAATGAACAAATATCATTTAATTGCTCAGGATTTAAATCTGGAGCAATTTTTAGTAAAATAGGTTTAGGGTTATTGTGTTTTTGATTAAGGTTTTGTAATTCTTGAAAAATCTTTTTTAGGGCATCTTTTTCTTGAAGTTCGCGGAGGCCGGGCGTATTGGGTGAACTCACATTTACAACAAAATAATCTACCACATTAAAAAGTGTTTCAAAGCATTTTGTATAATCTTGCCAAGCAACTTCATTTGGTGTGATTTTATTTTTTCCTATGTTTCCGCCAATCAACATGGTAGATTTTGGATTAATTGAACGCCATTTTTTTAAGTTTTCAGCAATTGCAATCATTCCATCGTTGTTGAAACCCATTCTGTTTATGATAGCTTTATCTGCGGGTAAACGAAACAATCGGGGTTTTTCGTTTCCTGCTTGGGGCAATGGGGTAACTGTTCCTATTTCTACAAATCCAAAACCTAGGCAATCTAACGCGTTAAGATAAGCCGCATTTTTATCAAAACCTGCTGCTAATCCAACGGAATTCCTAAAAGTTAAACCAAATAGATTAACCTTAACGCTTGGTGAATAAAACAGTTTTTTTATTATATACTTTGTAGGGGCTAATGCACAAAGTTTTTTGAGCATGTTCATAGAGAAATAATGCACTTTTTCTGCATCAAACCGAAACAAAAAATTACGTAGAATTACATACATTTTACAAAGATAAAGTGAAGTACAAATTTTTAAAGTTTCAATTTTGAGAAAAACTCATCTTCCGAAATTTCTTTAACTTCTCCAGGTTGGATGCCATCAAGGTTGAGATCTTCAATAGCTGTTCTAATCAAGCGTTTGCAACCGTGATGCACAGCATCCACCATTTTTCTTACTTGGTGAAATTTGCCTTCTGTTAAGGTGATTTCAATCCATGTGTTTGGAACTGAATGCCAAAGTTCGTAGCCAGAAGAAAAAGTATATGTAGGTTGGTCTAAAATGTTAACCTCACAAGGTTGTGTAATATAGTCGGGGAGACCATCTTTTGCACTTATAGCAACCCCTTTACGCAATAAATCTGCTGTATTTTCAGACATAATATGTTTAACTTGAACAAGATATGTTCGCGAATGGGGTTGTTTTCCTTGGAAAAGCAATCGAGTAATTTTTGAATTTGTGGTAAGCAATAGCAAACCCTCCGAATTTTTATCTAATCTTCCAATTGCATGTGTTCCTTCGGGGAAAGAAAAATCTATATCACCCAATAATTTTACATCATGGCTACTCACAAATTGTGAAACCATATTATAAGGTTTGTTAAGAATGAAATAACGAAACAAATTAATTATTAATTATTAATTAAGAATTAGGAATCAGGAATTTAGGAAAATATGTTTGATTTGATATGATAAAAATCAAACTTTAGTCATTCAAAATTAGGATTATAAGATTAATTTTGATGCAATTAAAAACGATTATAAAACCTTAATATGCAACATCAAAATAACATGGGATGGTCGTTTTGGGAAAAAGATACTTGGTTGCAACAAAATGATATTGTAATAATTGGAGCCGGATTTGTAGGGTTATGGACAGCCTATAAATTAAAAATGAAATATCCCAATTTAAAGATAACCATATTAGAAAAAGGGATTATTCCAACTGGTGCAAGCACTAGGAATGCTGGATTTTCTTGTTTTGGGAGTGTGTCGGAGTTGATGTATGATATTGCGTTGATGGGTGAATCTACCATGTTGGATGTAGTGGATATGCGCTTTCGTGGTTTAAAACAAATAAACGAAACATTTAAAGCAGAACAAATAGATTACCACAATTGGGGTGGATATGAATTATTGGGTAAAAATGAGCAGTATCCTGTTGCACGTTTAAAAGATGATATCTATTATTTAAACAATTTGTTGTTTAAAGTTTTAGGATTAAGGCATACATTCCACGAAACCTCTGAAAAAATTGGAGAATTTGGGTTCCAGAATATCGAAGCACTTGCTTTTAGTCCAACTGAGGGGCAACTGCACCCAGGGAAATTGGTAAAAGCATTACTAAATGTAGTGCAAGAGAAGGGTGTAAATATTTTGTATAACATTACAGTAGAAGATTTTGAGAGCAATAAAAGTGGAGTAATTATCAATACAAATAGTGTTGGAGAATTAAAAGCCAATGAATTGATAATTTGTACAAACGCATTTACTAAAAATCTTATCCCAAATTTAGATGTAGAACCCGCTCGGGGACAAGTTTTTATAACTGAACCCATTCCTAGTTTGCAAATCAAAGGAACTTTTCATTACGATGAGGGGTATTATTATTTTAGAAATTTGGGTAACCGATTACTTTTAGGAGGAGCAAGAAACAAAGCATTTGAGGAAGAAAACACGGATGTTTTTTTAACTACATCAACGATACAAGATGCACTTGAATCTTTTATGATGCAAACAATTTTGCCAGCAGGCAGTAAAATGCCTGAAATTGAAATGCGTTGGAGCGGGATTATGGGTGTTGGAAAAGTTAAGCAACCAATTATACAAGAAGTGCAACCTAATGTTTTTTGTGCGGTGCGGATGAGCGGAATGGGTGTTTCTATTGCTCCAGAAGTGGCAGATAGAGTGATACAATTAATTAGGAATTAAGAATTAGGAGTTAGGAATTTTGGTGTTTTTAATCTTTTAATCTTTTAATTAGTAATTAAGAATTAGGAGTTAGGAATTTTGGTATTTTTAATCCTTTAATTTGAAGTTTGAAAAAATAATGCTTTATTTTAGTGTACAATTCAAATTTTATGCAGGAAGCTTACATTGTAGCGGGTTATAGAACAGCAGTAGGGAAAGCAAAAAAGGGTGGATTTAGGTTTACCCGTCCAGATGATTTGGCAATTGATGTAATTAAAGGTTTATTGAAATCTTTACCGCAATTGGATCCTTTGCGTATTGATGATGTAATTGTTGGAAATGCTGTTCCTGAAGCTGAACAAGGCTTACAAGTAGGTAGAATTATTGCTGCTCGTGCAGTTGGAATTCATGCACCTGGAATGATAGTAAACCGTTATTGTGCATCTGGACTAGAATCTATTGCTATTGCCACTGCAAAAATTAGAGCGGGAATGGCAGAATGTATAATTGCCGGAGGAACAGAAAGTATGAGTTTAGTGCCAACCGCCGGTTGGAAACCGGTTCCTGCATTTTCAATTGCAAAAGATGAACCTGATTTTTACCTCAATATGGGGCTAACTGCCGAGGCTGTTGCCAAAGAATTTTCCGTTTCAAGGATTGATCAAGATCTTTTTGCTTATCAATCTCATGTAAAAGCAATCAATGCCATTGACAATGGATTTTTTAAATCTGGAATTCTTCCAATAGAAGTTGAAGAAGTTTATCTAGATGAAAACCGAAAAAAGCAACAACGTAAATTTATAATTGATACCGATGAGGGTGTTAGAAAAGATACTACACTAGAAGGTCTAGCTAAATTAAAGCCTGCATTTGCTGTAAATGGCACAGTAACTGCCGGAAACGCTTCTCAAACCAGCGATGGTGCTGCTTTTGTGATGGTGATGAGCGAAAAAATGGTAAATGAATTAGGTTTAAAACCAATTGGAAGATTGGTAAATGTTGCCGTTTCTGGCGTCCACCCCCGCATTATGGGCATCGGACCAATTGAAGCTATCCCTAAAGTGCTTAAGCAAGCTGGACTAAATTTGCAAGATATCGACCTTGTGGAATTGAATGAGGCTTTTGCTTCTCAAGCTTTGGCAGTTATCAGAACCTTAAATATCAACCCAGAAATTGTAAATATAAATGGCGGGGCAATTGCCTTGGGCCACCCTCTAGGTTGCACTGGTACTAAATTAACAGTGCAATTACTGCAAGATTTAAAACGATTGCAAAAAAAGTATGGAATAGTTTCTGCGTGTGTAGGTGGCGGACAAGGTATAGCTGGAATTATAGAATACATAAACTAAATATTTTAGGACAATAAATCTGATTTTTAAATATTTTATCAACTAATTAATAATCAAAGTATTAAAAAAAATTGTAAAATAAATTTTAAAGAATTCATGCTCAAAATTTGATTTTTTAAAAAAGAATAGCTTTATTTGTGAAGTTATCTGTAATGTGAAGAAAATCTTGGTGCATTAGTTATACAGTTTTAGCGATAATTTTTCAAAATCTTCTTATGAACCGCAGAGATTTTCTCGGTATAAAAAAGGAAAAAAGTGTTGTTACACAAAAGCACCAATCTAGGTTAATATCCTCAGGGCTAAAACCTTATTCTGGAAGTTGGACGCCTAATGAAGTTTCACATCTTTTAAAACGCACTATGTTTGGTGCTACATTACAAGATGTAAATTATTTTTTAAAGAAAACTGTTTCAGCTTCAGTTGATGAATTGTTGAACCCTTCAACGCCTTTGCCAGCAGCTCCTTTGAAAAATTATGTAAACGATACAATTGTTGCCACAGATCCTGAATATACAGTTGCAAATGGAGCAACTTGGGTAAATACTTATACCGCTGACGGAACTGCAAATTCCCGAAGATTGAATTCTTTACGCAGCTGGTGGATGGGGTTAATCATCAATCAAGACAGAAGTATCCGCGAAAAATTGACCTTATTTTGGCACAATCATTTTTCTACAGAAGCTGCAGAAATTTCTTCGGCAATTTATAATTATAATCACAACAACTTACTTCGTAAATCTTCATTGGGAAATTTCAAAACCCTTGTTAAAGATGTTACTTTAAGCCCCGCAATGTTGGTTTATTTAAATGGACAACTAAATTCTAAAACTGCTCCTGACGAAAATTACAGCAGAGAATTACAAGAATTGTTCACATTAGGAAAAGCCAATAACCCCAACTATACGGAAGATGATGTTAAAACGGCAGCTAAAGTTTTAACCGGCTGGCGTATTGATGCAACAAAAGGCAGCAGTTATTTTGATTCTACTAGGCACGATACCACAAATAAAACATTTTCGTCTTTTTATAAAAACACAGTAATTGCTGGAAAAACTGGCTCCACCGCTGGAAATGCAGAATTAGACGATTTATTAAATATGATTTTTGCAAATCAAGAAGAGGTTTCTCTTTTTATGGTGCAAAAACTTTACCGCTGGTTTGTTTATTACGAAATTGACGCAACTACACAAACCAACGTAATAGAACCTCTAGCTAAAATTTTCCGCGATAGCAATTGGGAAATAAAACCTGTGTTGTCGGCATTGTTTAAAAGTGAACACTTTTTTGATGTACTCAACCAAGGTTGTCAAATTAAAAGTCCTTTAGATTTTATATGTGGTTTATGTAGAGAATTTAATATAGTTTTTCCTGCCTCAACTGATTTAATAGCTCAATATGCTCATTGGTATTATATTTATAGTCTTTCCTCTAATCTTCAACAAAGGATTACAGAACCACCAGATGTTTCTGGTTGGAAAGCATATTACCAAGAACCTATGTTCTATGAAATTTGGATAAATAGCGACACCTATCCAAAAAGAAATCAATATTCAGACCAATTGGTTTACAGTGGATACACCAGCAACAGTAAAAAGATAATTATTGATTGCATAGCTTTTGCAAAAGCACTTACAAATCCTTCAGATCCAAATGTGCTGATAACTGAAACTTTACAAATTTTGTATAGAATGCGTTTGTCTCAAAATGCTAAAGATCAAATTAAAAAAGACATTTTATTATCTGGACAAACCAATGATTATTATTGGACAACAGCTTGGACAAATTATATAGCAAATCCTACTAATACAATGGCTTTCAATACAGTAAACGATAGGTTAAAAGCATTATTAAAATATTTTATGAATCTGGCTGAATACCATTTGTCTTAGTTTAAAAACCAAACCATGCGCAGAAGAGATTTTCTTTACAATACAGTTCCGGCGTTTTTGGCTCCAACGGTGATGGATGGATATGCATTTAGTTCAGTTCAAAACAACCCAATGTTGGATAGGTTGTTGCAACTCTCTGGAGATTCAGATAATGTGTTGGTACTTATTCAACTCAATGGAGGGAATGATGGCCTAAATATGGTTATCCCAAAATCAAATTATTCAGGGTATGTGAATGCACGCTCCAATATAGCAATTCCTGAAAGTAAAATTTTAGCACTAAATGGATATGCTGCAACTGGTTTGCATCCAGCCATGACAGGGTTACAAAGTTTGTTTAATGACGGTAAATTGTCAATTATTCAATCGGTTGGATATCCTAGTCCAAACTTTTCACATTTTAGAGCAACAGATATTTGGATGAGTGGTTCAGATTCTAATCAGGTTGTTAATTCAGGTTGGGCTGGGCGTTATCTTAGTGATTTAAATCCCAATTATCCAGTTGGATATCCAAACAGCAGCATGCCAGATCCCTTGGCTATTCAAATTGGATCGGTTTCATCTCTAATTACACAAGGTCCTGCGGTTGGTTTGGGTTTAAGCATTACCAACCCTACATCTTTTTATAATCTAGTTGGCGGAATTCAAGAACCCGCACCTGCTACTCCTGCTGGGAAAGAATTAAGCTACATAAGAACCATTGCTCAACAAACCCAACAATATTCAACGGTAATAAAGGCTGCTGCAGCTAAAGTAACTCAACAATCTACCTATCCAACCAATAATTCACTAGCCGATCAATTAAAAATTGTAGCAAGACTGATTAAAGGAGGATTAAAAACTAAAATTTACTTGGTTAATTTAGGTGGATTTGATACACATGCTCAACAAGTTGTTGTTGTAGACCAAACAACAGGAAATCATGCTAATCTTCTTAAAACGGTGTCAGATGGAATAAAGTCGTTTATGGATGATTGTTCCTTTTTGGGTATAGATCAACGTGTAATGGGATTAACATTTTCAGAATTTGGAAGAAGAATCAAATCTAACAGTAGCAATGGAACCGACCACGGTGCAGCAGCTCCTGTTTTTGTTTTTGGAGGAAAGGTGCAATCTGGCGTTTTGGGAAATAATCCAACTATTGCAACTACAGTTACAGCTAGCGATAATATTCCTCACCAATATGATTTTAGAAGTGTATATGCCTCAATTTTGCAAGATTGGTTTTGTGCCAATCCAACCACTTTGCAAAACACTATGCTGAAAAACTTCCAAACTTTACCTATAGTACAAAATGGTGTTTGTTCAACTTCAATTAATACCATCAACCAAATGTCTGCTGATACGCTAATCAGTAATTATCCAAATCCATTTGTAAATTCTACAGTAATAAGGTATAAATCGGCTGGTGGACATACTTTGGTTCAAATTATGGATACAACAGGAAGGGTAATTGCAAATCTCTTAGATAAAGAAGTAGCTGTAGGCACTTATTCTATAACCTTTGATAGTAAAAATCTTCCTGCAGGGGTTTATTATATGCGTTTACAAAATGGAGCAATACAGCAGGTAAAATCAATTTTAAAGGTAAGGCCTTAACATAAAATAATATTTCAAAAAATGTAAATATTTGCAACAATATTGCAAAAAAATACCATATTTGCAATGCTGTTGCAAATATGGTATTAAGTTTGAAATATTTAAAAAAGTTAAGGTGAAAATTTTAATAGTTTTTTTGGTTGTTTTACATTTTTTTTTAGGTAATAAAGTGTTGTCTCAATGTACACTCGAGTTTTCAGGGTATATATTGGATATGGATACAAGGCAAAAAATTGAAGGTGCAAGTATCAAAATTAAAGAGCTTAATATAATAACAACCAGTAATGATAGTGGTTTATTTGCTTTTAGGGGATTGTGTCCGGGAACATATACGGTTGATATCACACATACAAATTGTCAACCACAGCAATTGCATATACATTTGAAAGAAGATTTGCATCAGGATGTAGAATTGCCCCATAGTGCAAACCAGTTAGCGGAAGTAGTTGTAAAAGGAAGGGTAGGAGTAATTGCAGCAACAGTAGTAAGCGAGCTCAAAGGAAAAGCATTAGAAGCTACAAGAGGATTAAGTTTAGGCGAATCATTAAAGCAAATTTCTGGGGTTAATGTATTACAAACAGGGAATAATATATACAAGCCTGTAATAAATGGGCTACATAGTAGCAGGGTATTAATATTAAATAATGGAATCAGGCAAGAAGGACAACAATGGGGCAGCGAGCATGCACCAGAAATAGATCCATTTTTAGCAAACAAACTAACAGTTATAAAAGGTTCGGCATCAATAAGATATGGAGGCGATGCAATTGGTGGGGTAATTTTGGTAGAGCCAAAAGCGCTGCCTTATGGTTTAGAAGGCATTTCGGGAGAGTTAAATGCTGGGATTTTTTCTAACAATCGGCAAGGTGTTGTTTCTGCAATGATAGAATCTTCTGGAAAACGTTTAAAATCATTGGCTTGGCGTCTGCAAGGAACTGCAAAAAGAGGCGGGAATGCTCATACCCCGGGTTATTGGCTAGCTAATTCTGGCGTAGAAGAATTAAATATGTCGGCAACAATCGGTTTGCAAAAAGAACAAAAAGGTTTGGAATTGTTTTACAGCATTTTTAGTACACAATTGGGCATATTTACAGGTTCACATATCGGTAATATCACAGATTTAACCTACGCCATCAATGCAATTGAACCACCAGATTATATTAAAAATGTCGGATTTACCTACAAAATAGAAAGGCCATACCAAAGTGTTAGGCACCAATTGGTGAAACTTAAAGCATTTAATCAAACTGGAAAATTCAGTAAACTCAGTTTGGTGGGATCTTTTCAAGAGAATTTGAGGCAAGAATATGATATCGTTCGAACTCCAAGGAGCAATCCCCAGTTGGAATTGACTTTATACACAAGTGCCTTAGAAATAATTTGGGATCATTATAAGCATAAAAATCTAAAAGGAACTATCGGATTATCAGGTACTTATCAGAATAATATGATCAATTACCGATATTTTGTACCCAATTACCAATCGTATAATTTAGGTGCATTTGTTGCAGAAAAATATAGTGTTGGTGATTGGCTTTTAGAAGCAGGTATTAGGTATGATTATAAAAGAATGTTTGAGGTTACAGACAATGATCCCGAACCATTTAACCAATTTATGGGAAATGTAGTATTGCCTGGTGATCCATATGGTAATAGAGGTTTTAAAGGTTTCTCAGGAAATACAGGTGTTAATTACAAAAAAGGTGATTGGAGATTTACATTGAGTGGAAGTACAGCCTGGCGGTCACCTCAAGTGAATGAGTTGTTCAGCAACGGATTACATCACGGAGCAGCAAGGATAGAAACAGGAAAATCAAATTTACTACCAGAAAGGTCTTTTGGGGTACAAGCAGGTATTCAATACAATTCACAGGTTTTAGATCTTGATATAAGTTTTTACAATAAAATGATAAGCGATTTTATTTATTTGAAACCTACATATCCTCCACAATTAACCATTAGAGGTGCATTTCCTACATTTGAATACAACCAGACAGATGCAAATTTAAGAGGATTAGATATGCAAATTGGATATCTAATGGCACCACATTTGAAATTAATGGCAAAAGCTTCATTGTTGAGGGCATTCGATAAAAAGGCAAAAGAATGGTTAATCCAAATGCCAGCAGATCGTTATGAGGGAGGAATTGAATACCTCTTTAATGAAACCAATCGGTTAAAACAGCGCTACATAAAACTGAATTTTTCTCATGTGATGCAACAAACTAGGGTGCCTGAATCGGGAAATATTTCAATAACAAATTCTAATGGAACTGTAAGTTTGGCATCAGATTATACGCCACCTCCGAAAGCTTATTCTTTAGTAGGATTAGAAACTGGAGCAGAAATGGATCTTGCACATCGCAGATTATCAGTTATTTTGGGTGTAAATAATCTTTTTAATGTGAGGTATAGAGATTATATGAATGCATTTCGATATTTCTGTGACGATATGGGAAGAAATATTACCCTGAAGGTAAAAGTTCCGTTGATATTTAAGCATTAATAACATCTTGATTTTTAAATCAATAAAATGAAAAAAATAATTATAAACTGTTTTTTGTTAGTAATATCATTTACTTGCTTTTTGTCTTGCAAGAAAGAAATCATTGTAGATCCAAACGAAGAAGAGTTGATTACAACTTTAATGATTAAACTTACAGAAGTTGGAACTACAAATACACAAACCATTATTTTCAAAGATGCAGACGGCACTGGTGGTTTGCCTCCACAACGGTTTGACAGTATTTTTATACGTACCAATAAAACATACACCGCAGAAATAAAATTCTTTAATGAAAGTGTAGATCCTGCGATAGATATTACGCCAGAAGTTTTATCGGAAAGTGAAGACCATCAATTGTATTTTCAATCTGCAGGGGCTTCAATTGTAATAAGTAATTTAAGTGTTGATGCTTTAGGATTGCCAGTGGGATTAAGTTCAACTTGGGTTGCAGCAGCAAAAGGAACCGGAAGTTTAACTATAACATTAAAGCACAAGCCAGGTATTAAAGCTATTGGGGACCCAATAACAAAAGGAGAAACCGATGTTGAGATTGCCTTTGGTGTAAATATTCAATAATTATAAGTCGTTATTAGTCTTTCTTTTCAAAGATATTTTTGTTTACCCACTCCAATTCTTCTTCTATAATTGTGTGAGGAATTCCGGGGTAAATTTGGGTAGTAACATTTGCACCCATTTGAAGTAATATTTCTTCAGATTCATAAACACGCTCAACAGGCACATGTGCATCGGGGTTACCAGAGCCAATAAAAATAGGAGTATGTTGAAAATCACCTGAATAAGAAGCCAATTCTATCTTTTCGCCAATTAAGCCTCCAGTAAAAGCGATAACTCCTCCATATTGTTGTGCTTTTTTGGCTGTAGATTCTAATGCTAAACATGCACCTTGAGAAAATCCGAGCAAATAAATTTGGGAGCTAGAAAATCCCATGTCAATTAAATCGTCAATTATTTTATGGATGTTTGCTATAGCCGAGCTCAAAAAAGGTTCGTTTTGTGATTTAGGAGATAAGAAACTATAGGGGTACCAAGTATTATTTGTTGCTTGAGGTGCAATAATACTAAAATCTTCCAATTGTAATAAGTTAGTCAATTGTAAAATGGATGCTGATGTTCCTCCGCGTCCATGTAACATAATCAAAACTTTTTTAGCTTCATGAATTGGTAATCCGGCGATTGTATTGTTAAGGGTATGCATAGCGATTTTAGTTTAAATTGTTTTAATTACCTCAAATACTCAACACTATGTATTTAATGTAATCGGTAATAAAATTAATGCAACATTTTTTTAAATATTTATTTATTAAAATGAATATTCAGAGACGGACTAATTAACAACACCAAGAAATGTAAAAAACAAAATATTTAACATACATCCTAGGATTCTAGAAATTTTGAAATTTATCTTCATTTTTTTGGAATAAATTTTTGATAATATTTGTATGCTTTTTGGGAACTTGGTAAAATTTAAATTTAGCAATACTTAGTTATTATATTAGGGGGTAACACTTGCAATAAGTTTATATTTTAATCGTTCTTAAATCTTTAAATTTTAACTTTTTAAAGACATAATCTTCAAATAAATAAAATTTAAAAAATAGGTTTTATTGCTAAAAAAATTTGTGTATTTACTTTATGACTTCAAAAATATACTCGAATGTTTCAACATCTAGAGACATATTAAATTCAAATTCAGTTTCTAAATTGGGCTATATTCCTGCTTTAGATGGTTTAAGGGCATTAGCCGTTACAATGGTTATGTTTTTGCATGC
>CAMBYC010000048.1 GCA_945871875.1 Sphingobacterium thalpophilum | reverse complement strand
ACACCACTGCAACAGCTACAACCGGATCTGCAATAGCTCCGATTCCTTCTACTACAACTGCTGGTTCTACAATCTATTATGTTACACAAACCGTTACCGGATGTGAAAGTCCAAAAGCGGCAATAACCGTGCAAGTAAATCCACTTCCTGCAACACCAACAATTAACATCACCCAACCTACTTGTGCTACCCCAACAGGAACAATTACCATCACCCCAGTTGCCGGAATAACCTACAGCATCGATGGAATTAACTTCTCAACTACTTCAAGTTTCACAGGGTTAGCGCAAGGCAATTATACCATCACAGCTAAATCTGCAGCAGGATGTACAGCAACTACAACGGCTACCATCAATGCTCAACTTGCTGCACCAGCGGCACCAACGGTAATTACACCAATCACCTATTGCCAAAATGCAACCGCAACAGCATTAACAGCAACAGGTGCAAACTTAACTTGGTACACATCGGCTACAGCCACAACAGGCTCAACTACTGCTCCTATTCCATCTACTGCAACTGCCGGTTCTACCATATATTATGTTTCACAAACCGTTACCGGTTGTGAGAGTCCAAAGGCGGCAATAACCGTGCAAGTAAATCCACTTCCTGCAACACCAACAATTAACATCACCCAACCTACTTGTGCTACCCCAACAGGAACAATTACCATCACCTCAGTTGCTGGTTTAACGTACAGCATCGATGGAATCAACTTCTCTGCTAATACAAGTTTCACAGGGTTAGCGCAAGGCAATTACACCATCTATGCTAAATCTACTGCGGGTTGTAATACAAAAACATCGGCTACCATCAATGCTCCACTTGCTGCACCAACTGCTCCAACGGTAATTACACCAATCACTTATTGCCAAAATGCAACCGCAATGGCTTTAACTGCAACGGGTGCAAACTTAACTTGGTACACAACGACTACAGCAACTACCGGTTCTGCAATAGCTCCAATTCCTTCAACAACAACTGCGGGTTCTACAATCTATTATGTTACACAAACCGTTACGGGTTGTGAGAGTCCAAAGGCGGCAATTACAGTGCAAGTATCTGCTCCAAGTACCTCTACAATCAATGCAACAATTTGTAACGGAAGTTCATACATTTTAAATGGGATAAACTACAATGCAGCGGGAACTTACACTGCAAAACTTACCAATAGAGCGGGTTGCGATAGTATTGTTACTTTGAATTTGACGGTTTCAACCTTTAAACTAACCTTAATAACTACCTCAAATCCAATTTATGCTGGTAGTCCATTTGCTGCTAGAATTGCTGGAACATCATCTATTGTAAACAGCTATTGGCAACCACCAAGTCTTTTTATAAATGACCAGTCTCAACAAAACATTACGGCTCCAAATGCATCCTTTATATTAAAAGTTTTAGGGGTATCTGCTAATGGTTGTAAAGATTCTATTACCCAACCTATAACTATAATTACACCCAATAAAATTGTATATATACCTAATGCAATGTCTCCAGGCTCAAATGGAGGTGAGGATGTAACCACATTAAAAATATATGGTTCTTACATAAAATCTGCAACAATGTATATTTATAACCAGTGGGGACAATTGATATTCCAAAATGAAAATCCATTGACTATTGGTTGGGATGGAAAGTATAAGGGAGTTGCCCAACCGTCTGGTGTATATATGTATGCAGTAAAAATAACCTACTTGGATGATACCAAAGAAACCAAATCAGGTTCAATAAATTTAATTAGATAACCGATTTAAGCAGATTGATTGTATGAATAAAAAATATATACTCTTAGGATTTATGTTATACTTGAGTATAACTATTCAAGCTCAAATAGATCCACATTTTACACAATATTACATGTATCCATTACAATTAAACCCAGGACTAACAGGTTTAATTAGTGATGGAGATGTGAGGGTTACAGCAAATACCCGTAGCCAATGGGCTTCGGTTTCAAATCCTTACAATACAGTGGGTGTTTCAGGGGATATGTTGATGAAAAACCAATGGGGATTGGGTGTTAATATATTAAATCAAAAAGCCGGAAATGGTGGTTATAACTACTCTAATGTTCAAGTTAGTGTAGCTAATGGGAATATCCGCTTCGGAACAAATGGAACCCAGCACATCAGTATGGGTATGCAAATGGGTGTTTTAATGACGAGATTTGATCCTAATAAATTACAATTTGGCGATCAATATTCTGCTGCAATTGGATACAATGGTGGTATTACAAGTAGAGCCGCTGTTAATACACTTACATTATCTCAAAATCTGTTTGATATTGGTGCTGGTATTGCATACATTGATGAACAAACGGATAAAAAGGTAAATGTTTATGGAGGTATTTCTTTTAATCATTTAAACCAACCTCAAAACAATTTCAATAGCGAAGTGAGTCGTTTACCTATGCGCATCACTGCTCATGCTGGTGCAAGAATTATTGCATCTCCTACACTTCAATTTTATCCAAATTTTATATACATGCAACAAGGAAATGCATTTGAAGCTACTCCTGGAATATATGCTCAAATGAAAGTTAATGATATTATGCATGTACTTTTGGGTGGAAATTATCGTTTAAATGACGCCGTAAATGCTTTTACAGGCATTTACTATAAAAATTATAGTCTAGGATTAAGTTACGATATCAATACTTCTAACTTAAACACAATTCCTAAAACTGTAAATAGCTTGGAAATGTCTTTATCTATGACGTTGTTGAAAAACAACAAACTTGAAACGCAATTTTTTAAATGTCCGAGGTTTTAACAATTCTTCGATATTACAACTTACATCATTATGTCTTATTATAAGATAATCATATTATTTGTTTTGACTCAATTTTTTAAAACAAATTCAATATATGCACAAGCTCAAAACTTGCATTTGATTAACGCAGAAAAATTGTATTCAAAACAAAATTATTTCTCTGCGATTCCATACTTTATAGCCTATTTAGAACAAAAAAAGTCTACACCAGAGCATTACCAATTTACGGGTTATTTATCCAAAAACTCCCTTCAGTCAAAACCTCAAAAGATTGACATCAAAATAAATGCGATGTATCAATTGGCTGAGTGTTACCGCAAACTATTTGATTACCTAAATGCAGAACAATGGTACGATTCGGTTTTATCAAATAAGCCTAAAACAAATTATCCACTAATCAATTATTGGTATGGGGTTTGTTTGAGGGCAAACAATAAACCCAATGATGCCAGAAAATCTTTCGCCCAATTTCTTTCAGAATATAAATTGAAAGATTCCTTTTCTGAAGCCGCTCAATTGGAATTGAACAATATAGCATTTGTTGAAGCGACATTAAAACAACCCCAAAGAACAAAATTCACCATTGAATCATTACGATACAACATCAATGGAGATGGTTCTAATTTTGCCGTTTTTAAATTGCAAGATTCTATCTATTTTACATCAACTAGAATGGATTCAACGGGTTTAATAAATCACCTGAATCCCTATTTGCATAAATTGTATAAAACTTCGGCACATTCATACCAAAAACCTTCTTTGTTGTTTTCAAACAATAACGAAAATGTTCATCAAGGTCAAGCCTCTTTTACCTCCGATGGAAATACAGCTTTTTTTACCCAGTGGAATGCTATTGATAACTTTTCGGTTGGTTCAATTTATATTTCATACAAACGAAACGAGAATTGGACAAATCCTTTGCCGCTAGATAGCAATGTAAATGCAAAAGGTTATACGGCACAAGAACCCTTTGTTACCGCAGATGGCAAACAATTGTATTTTTCTTCCAATAAACCAGGTGGAAATGGGAATTATGACATTTGGGTTGCAACCCTACAAAACGATAATACCATCAAGGATGTTAATCACCTTAATAATTCTATCAATACTTTTGGAAATGAAAAAGCTCCTTATTTTAACAATACACATCAAACCCTTGTTTTTTCTTCAGACAATCGCATTGGATATGGTGGATATGACTTGTATTACGCTATAAAAGCGAATAATGCTTTTGGTAAAGTGCAAAATTTAGGGAAACCCATCAATTCAATTAAAGATGATTTGTATTTTTTTGCAGAAGAACATACAAAATCGATTTATGATGAGGCATGGGTAAGTTCTGACAGGTCATCAAGCTGTTGTTTGTCTGTATTCAATATCAAACAATTGCCAAACCCTATAAATCATTTGCAAGGTTTTGTAAAAAATACAAATACAAAAGAAGCCGTTGCTAATGCCTCCATAAAATGGGAGCAAGACAATCAAAATGTAAATATTAAAACAAACGAATTTGGTTGGTACAATGTTACTGTGCCAGACACGATATTGTATTCGATGACAGCTTTTGCTTCAGGTTATGTAGATACAACAGAAATAGTATCTCATCAATTTATAGAATATACTGATAGCCTTTTTTATAAAGATTTCTATTTAACACAAATACCAGTTTCTATAATTGATTCTGAATATTTTGTTTATTTCGATTTCAATAAGGCAAAATTATCTATTAAAGCAACTTCTACTTTAGATAGCATACTATCAATTCTCATTGCAAATCCAAATTGGAAAATTAGAATTGAAGGACATACAGATAGTGAGGGAAATAACCAATACAATACTGCTTTATCTAAACAAAGAGCAAATATTGTAAATCAGTATTTTAACCAGCAAACAATAGACAATTCAAGACTATCAATACATTATTATGGCGAGGAAAACCCTCTTCAACCGAATCAAAACATTGATGGGAAAGATAATCCAGAAGCAAGACAAATAAACAGAAGAGTTAAAATAACGATTATACAATAATTTTTCCCCAATCAGTATAAATTAAATACAAATAAAGAACTAGCATTAAATGAGGAATTCAATTTATATCAGTATTTTTCTTTTGTATTTATTGGGAGGTTGTACAAAGAATAACACTAATCCCAATCCTAATCCAACACCAACAATTCAAAATCCATTACCAACAATTTCTACCCTAACACCCAATACTACAAAAGCGGGTGTTGGTGATTTTACAATATCTATTCTGGGGACAAATTTTATATCATCAACAATAGTACAATTAGAAAGCCAATCATTACCAACAACCTATATTTCATCAACCCAATTGACTGCGGTAATACCAAGTCTGCAAATACTTAATTCAGGTAGTCCAAAAATTACAGTAGTTTCACCTACACCAGGTGGAGGAACAAGTAATTCATTGGTATTTACTATTACTTCAGTTCCGGTTACTACAATAAAAAAAATTCTATTTGATGCAAGTCATGGAGAAACTGCAGGTAATGCAGATTGGGTAATAGATAGCGATAATACAATACCACAAAGAACTCCTACGCCTGCTGCTTCTTTAATCAACTCTAGTACTTTAGAAACCTATTGGACAGGAGCTTTATCCAGTTGGGGAATTGGTTTGGTAAAACGTGGCTATTCAGTAGAAACATTATCTCCCGGTATTTCAATAACTTATGGCAATACAACCAATACCCAAGATTTATCCAATTGTAATGTATTTGTTGTAGATGAGCCCAATAAAGTGTTTACTGCATCAGAAAAAATTGCCATCTTAAACTTTGTAAATGCCGGTGGAGGTTTATGTATGATATCTGATCATACCAATTCAGATAGAGATAAAGATGGATGGGATTCACCAGCAATATGGAATGATTTGATGAGCAACAATACCCAAAAAGCAAATCCATTTGGATTTACAATTGATTTATTAGATTTCTCAGGAAACTCAACCAATCTACTAACAGGTATTCAGCCAATCCTAAAGGGTACAGAAGGAACCGTATCAAGCATATCTTTTTTTAATGGTACAAGTGCAACAATGCAACCCAATTCAAACAATACTGTTAAAGGATTAATTTGGACTGGCACTTCAACACAAAACAATTCAAATGTAATTTGTCTTACTTCAACCTATGGATTAGGCAGAGTTTTTTTTATTGGAGACAGTTCCCCAGCTGATGATGGGACTGGTTTCTTAGGGAACAATCTTTATCCCAATTGGAATACATACAGCCATTCAATTTTATTATTGAATGCTACTTATTGGCTTGCGAAAGATTGATTATTGATATTTTTTATAAATGATGTTTTTACATTTATATTTAAGCCATTTCTTTATCAACTATATTCGTCATCTTATGCAAAAACTTCTTTTTATCACCCTTTTATGTTGTTTAGCATTTGAAACTATTACACTAGCCCAACACAAAAAATATCCTACTATTGGTAAAATAACATCGTTTGATCCTGCATTAAATAAAGTTTTAGACACTTCTGCATCTATTGAAATTATTGGACAAGGGTTTACTTGGCCAGAAGGACCAGTTTGGGTAAAGAAAGAACAATTCCTCTTGTTTTCAGATGTGCCCAATAATATCATTTACAAATGGACTGAAAAAGACGGCATACAAAAATTTCTTACCCCTTCTGGATATACCGGAACGGGGTATTATTCCGCAGAACCTGGCGCAAACGGATTAATCATCAACAATAAAGGTAACCTAGTAGCTTGTGAACATGGTGATAGAAGAATTTCCGAGATGCCCTTATATCATCCTGAAAAAAAGAAAACACTGGCCCATTTGTTTGAAGGAAAGCAACTGAATAGTCCCAACGACATTGTGCAGCATAGTTCTGGCGATTATTATTTTACTGATCCACCGTTTGGATTACCGTTAAGAGGCGAACCCGAGCAAGCAAAAGAACTTCCCTTTCAAGGTGTTTTCAAGTTAGATAAAAAAGGAAAATTAACCTTACAGGCAAAAGAAATGACTCGTCCCAATGGTTTGGCATTTAACCCCGACGAATCCATTTTATATGTTGGTCAATCAGACCGAAAAAACTTAATTTGGAAAGCATATCCAGAAGATAAGCAAGGCAATCTTGGTGAAGGCAAAATATTTTTTAATGCAACCAATATGAGTAGGCCCGATTGGAAATCGCCTGCCGATGGAATTAAGGTAGATCAAAATGGAAATGTTTGGACAATAGGACCTGGCGGAGTATTGATTATTAATCCTGAAGGGAGGTTATTAGGCAGGATAGAAACCATTTCTTTCAGTTCCAATTGTACTTTTGGGGAAGATGGAACTACACTTTTTATAACTTCAGGGAATAATTTATTGCGGATTAAGACCAAAACAAAGGGTGTGTTGTTTAGATGAGCTAGAACTTTCCTTTAAAATATAGCACAAGTCTTTCAAATTGATGCTCCCGACCTTTAATTTGATGCTCCCGACCTTTAAATTGATGCTCCTGACTGTTAAAATTCAATCTCCAAATATTAGTATAAATTACCCGACCTTTAAGTTTATACGCATGAATTCTAATTAAAATCTCCATTCCATTAAAATAATGAAATAGAATTTATAAAATAATTTTAACCATTAACCCTTAACAATTAACCCTTAACAATTAACCCTTAACAATTAACACTTAACTACATTTATTATGACATCCAAAAACAATTGGCACGATGAACATCAAGAAACATTTACCTTTTCTCAAAAACTAGCAGATGCCGTAGCAAATGGAATGGGGTCCTGGACTTTCATCATCTTTCAATCTTTGATAGTATTGATCTGGATGAGCTTAAATGTTGTTGGTTTTCTTCACCATTGGGACCCCTACCCTTTCATTTTATTAAACTTATTGTTTTCAACCCAAGCTGCTTATGCCGCTCCAATAATAATGATGGCTCAAAACCGTCAAAATGATAGAGATCGTGCAAATGCAATGGCAGATTATCAAACCAATATTGAAGCAAAAATAGAAATTGAAGCGTTACAAGTAAAACTTAATAGTATTGAAGTAGATAAATTAGATAAAATCATTAAAATGTTGGATGAATTTAAATTGGATAAATCAATCAATTAAAAATACTGTCAGCTTATTTTACCCTTTAGTTTAAATCTTCTTTTATGTGAATTTGCATTTGATTTGTGCATTGTTTTATGCGTAAAATCGCCAGAAATCACACTAATATTCCCATCAACTTTCAACATAGCCAAATCAATATGATCAACACGATCTACACCATGTTCTCTAACCACAGCGGTTAATTCATCAATGGTAATTTCAGCTTTTTCCAACTGTTGAAATTGCAAAACGCCTTTATATATCAACAATACCGCCTTTCCTTGAATAAACTCACTTGCACCTTTATTTTTTTAAAATACCCATTTCAATATATAATTGATTACAAACAATGAAATGGCAGCCATTTTAAAAATATTAATTTACCCTTAGCTGAAGCCATTGGCTATTGTATAAAGACAGTTTCTATTTTCTTGTATTAAATTTGAGATTAATCAACGCTTACTTGATTTTTAAAAATTACCTTTATACTATGGATATCAAACAAAATGTATTAGAAACAATAGGCAATACACCTCTGATTCGTTTAAATAAAATAACCAAAGATTTTCCTTGTTTGGTAACTGCCAAGGTTGATTATTTTAATCCTGGCAACTCTATTAAGGATAGAATGGCAGTAAAAATGATTGAAGTTGCAGAAGAGAAAGGCTATCTAAAACCAGGTGGAACAATTATCGAATGTACATCAGGAAATACAGGAATGGGATTGGCATTAGCAGCTATCGTAAAAGGTTATAAATGTATTTTCACTACAACAGATAAGCAATCTAAAGAAAAAGTTGATATACTAAAAGCTGTAGGTGCCACAGTAATTGTTTGTCCAACCAATGTAGAACCCGATGATCCGTTAAGTTATTATACTGTGGCTAGAAGGCTGGCAAAAGAGATTCCAAATTCTTACCACTGCAACCAGTATGATAATTTGGCAAACAGATTGGCACATTATGAAACTACTGGTCCTGAAATCTGGAATCAGACCGATGGAAAAGTTACTCACGTTGTTGTAACTGCCGGAACAGGAGGAACGGTTACAGGAATAGCAATGTACCTTAAAGAGAAAAATCCAAACATAAAAATATGGGCGATAGATGCTTATGGCTCATTATTAACCGATTATTTCCAAACTGGAGAAATTCACATGGATAAAGTGCACCCTTATTTTAGTGAAGGGTTTGGAGAAGATTTTGTTCCTGAGAACTTTAACATGCAGTTGATAGACCATTTTGAACAGGTTACAGATAAAGAAGGTGCAATAATGGCAAGAAGAATCGCAAAAGAAGAAGGCTTATTTTGTGGTTATAGTGCAGGAAGTTGTTTACAAGGTTTGGTTCAATTAAAAGATCGTTTAACAAAAAATGATTTGGTGGTATGTATTTTTCATGATCATGGTAGCAGGTATGTGGGTAAAATCTATAACGACCAATGGATGATGGAAAGAGGCTTTCTAGAAGTTAAAAGCTTTAGAGATATTGTTCAGGCAAGAACACAAAAAGAAAAACTAATAGTAGTAACCCCAAATCAAACTGTGGCAGATGCAGTTGCCATTATGCAAAAATACAATATTGAACATTTACCTGTAATGGAAAACAATGTTTCAGTTGGATCAATCAGTGAAAATGGACTTTTTCTAAAGCTATTTACAAATCCAGATATAAAGCAAGAAAAAATAAAAGATATTATGGAATTACCCTTTCCAATGGTAGATTATAATTCACCTTTAGAAAGAATCAGCTTGCTTATCTCTAAAGAAATTGGAGCTGTTTTAGCAAAAGATGAAATGGGAAACTACCAAATTGTTACCAAATATGATTTATTACAATCTTTAACAAAGTAAAAACACGTCAGCCTATACGCTATTGGTTGAAAGGCTTTCCTTAAAATACATAAATAATATGAAACATGGCTCAAACGTAGAAATACGTTTGAGCCATAGTTTTTATACCAACTCGCAAGTGTGATTTTGCACAAAAAAATATATTAAATGTACGTAAAAGATTGGGTGAAAATGCTATTGCACAAGCGTCTATGCCTATATATCTTTGTGTAAGAAGTTCGTGATATGAAAAGCACCAAATTTTATCCAAAACTAAGAAAACCAATTAAACATCCAAATCCTAAAAAACTAAATCTTCTTTTATGCTGACCACATCCAATTAACCAGCAATAAAAAAGATTCAAACCTAATTAAAACCAAAACCATTATCCAATCCTAAGAAAACCAAAACCATTATCCAAACCTAATTAAAACCAAAACCAACATCCAAACCTAAGTAAACCAAAACCATTATCCAAACCTAAGTAAAACCAAAACCATTATCCAAACCTAAGTAAAACCAAAAACAACATCCAAACCTAAGTAAACCAAAACCCGTTTTTACTATCCATCCTAAGAAAACAAAAAATTCCAACCCAAGAAAAACCAAAATAACCTTAAAAAACCTAATCCAATTCCACTATGGCAAAATCAATTGCATCTATACTTCGGTTAAATTGCAATGTTTTTCCTAAAGCCAACAACAAAAATTATTACAAATCCAATCCCAATGAAGTCCAATCAGGAATTATTCCAAATTTTTCCTGAACTTTAAAACCATTCAGAAAGAAGTTAAAAACCCTCCCCATCCAGGAGGGTTTTTTTATAATTATGAATTAAGGATTAAGAATTAGGAATTTAGGATAAATATTTTTTTTTGATTCCGAATTCATGATTCTTAAAAGCTGTGGGTAAACAATTTGCTCCAATTGGCTTTGGCTATTATTTTAACCGCAAATATTAAAACGCTTCTCTTTCGTTTGGAATCATTCACTATATAAAACAAATTTCAGAACCAAGTTTACCAATTGATACTATACCCATAAAAAATAGTTTATTATATTTGCACAAATAAGCAATCGAAAATGGCAAATAACAAAATTATTGAACTACTCGGTGACAATGCCGAATTTCTGTTAAACCACACAAGCAAAGCTATTGAGAAGAATACTATCCACCTTCCTTCTCCAGATCATGTTGACAATATCTGGATCAACAGCAACCGCAACAACCAAGTTTTAAGAAATTTACAAACATTATTAAGTCACGGGCGTTTGGCCAATACTGGTTATTGTTCAATTTTCCCTGTAGACCAAGGTATTGAACATAGTGCAGGATCTTCTTTTTCACCTAACCCAATATACTTTGATCCAGAAAACATCATCAAACTTGCTATTGAAGGCGGTTGTAATGGTGTAGCTTCTACATTTGGTGTTTTAGGTTTGATGAGTCGTAAATATGCTCACAAAATTCCATTCATTGTAAAAATCAACCATAACGAGTTTTTAAGCATGCCAAACAAGTTTGATCAAACATTGTTTGGGTCTGTTAAAGCTGCTTGGGATATGGGTGCTGTTGGTATTGGTGCTACAATTTATTGGGGTTCTAATGAAAGTACTCGCCAATTGAAAGAAATTGCTGAAGCTTTTGAATATGCTCACCAATTGGGAATGTTAACCATCCTTTGGTGCTATACTAGAAACAATGGATTCAAAGTTGATGGTGTTGATTACCATACTTCTGCAGATTTAACTGGCCAAGCCAATCACCTTGGTGTTACCCTTCAAGCTGATATCATCAAGCAAAAATTACCTACCAATAATGGCGGTTATTTGGCTACAAAACACGGTAAAACAAGTCCATTGGTTTATGAAAAATTAACAACAGATCACCCAATTGATCTTTGTAGATACCAAGTTTTGAATTGCTACAATGGTAGAATTGGTTTAATCAATTCTGGTGGAGAATCAAAAGGTAGTTCTGATATGGCAGATTCAGTTTATACAGCTGTAATCAACAAAAGAGCTGGTGGTATGGGATTAATCCTTGGTAGAAAAGCATTCCAACGTCCTTTCAACGAAGGAGTTGATATCTTGAATGCAACTCAGGATGTTTATTTAGACAACAGCATTACTATTGCTTAATTTTTTCAATTTGATACATGGACGCTAAACAGGAAGAATTTATACCGAAATCAGAAACTATCAAAGAAGAGAAATCGTCTGGTTGGTTTAAAAGAGTGCGAAAGGGAATCCTAACTTCTACATCAGAAAAGAAGGAAGCTCCGGATGGTCTTTGGGTGAAATGCCCCAAATGTAAATTCACAAGTACTTTACCTGAATTAAAAGAAAACCTCCATGTTTGCCCACAATGCAACTACCACCATCGAATTGGTAGTGCAGAATATTTTGAAATCATTTTTGACAATAATGATTACACTGAATTATTTGCTGCAGTAAAATCTATAGATTATTTAGAATTTTGCGACCTCAAGCCGTATAAAAAGCGGCTTGAGGACGCTTATTCAAAAACAGGTTTACACGACTCTATTTCTGTCGGAGTTGGGAAAGTTTTTGAAGCAGATTTGGTTGTAGCTTGTATGGACTTCAACTTCATTGGAGGTTCTTTGGGAAGTGTTATGGGCGAGAAAATATCCCGTGCTTGTGATTATTGTCTAGAACACCGCATTCCATTTATGATTATCAGTAAAAGTGGTGGAGCCAGAATGATGGAATCTGCATTTTCATTGATGCAATTGCCTAAAACACTTGCAAAATTAACTTTGCTTGCAGAAGCAAAAATTCCATTTATATCTCTTTGTACTGACCCAACATACGGTGGAACAACTGCTTCATTTGCGATGGTTGGAGATGTAAACATTGGAGAACCTGAAGCATTAATCGGTTTTGCAGGCCCGAGGGTGATTAAAGAAACCATAAAAAAAGATTTACCCCCAGGATTCCAATCTGCTGAATTCGTTTTGGAACATGGTTTCTTAGATTTCATTACTCCCCGTAAAGAACTAAAAGAAACATTGAGTAGATTAATACATCTTTTCAATAATTAACAACCAGCCCCCGAAAATATTTCGTACTTTGCCTTAATGGAAATTAAAAACCGTTCCGCTTTTTTTGAATACCAAATCGATGACAAATACGATGCAGGTATTGTTTTATCGGGAACTGAAGTTAAATCACTAAGAGCAGGGAAAGCCAATTTCAACGATAGTTATTGTTTATTTAATGGTTCAGAATTGTTTGTACAAAGCCTACACATTTCAGAATATACATTTGGCACTTATGCCAACCATAAACCGCTTTCAGAACGGAAACTTCTTTTGCACAAAAAAGAACTTCGTAAGTTACAAACCAAAGTAAAAGAAAAAGGATATAGCATTATACCTCTTAAAATATATTTTGCAGAAAATGGGCTTGCCAAAATGCAAATTGGCTTAGGTAAAGGCAAGAAACTGCACGATAAACGAGAAAGTATCAAACAACGTGATGCAGATAGAGATTTAAAACGAATTATTCCTTAATTTCGGTTAACCAATCTGATTAATTAACCGTTATCTTAAATTTTGAACTTCCCAATCTAGTTTGGCTCTGCCCTAATAAATTCATTATGCAACAAGTCTTCTTACAAAAAAAATCAAATCGCTCAAAGGTGTTTTATTTTGTTTTGTTTCTACAATTCTTCTTGGGCTTTCAAATTGTTTCTTTAGCACAATCTGTTAAAGGCAGTTGGTTTGGAAAAGGTGAAGTGATTTTAGCCGGTGAAAATAATAATTATCTTATTGAGCTCATTCTAAAACAAAAAGGGTCAAAAGTTGAAGGAATGTTGGGATACTATTACAAAAACTTTTACCAAACTTTTATAATTCAGGGCAAATACAATACAAAAACCAGAGAAGTATCCATAAAAGATTTTCCAATCATCTATTATAACGCTAATTCAATAGAAAATGCAGTCAATTGCACCATGAACTTGCAAACTATTTTATCTGTTTCTTTATTAAACAGCAGCTTAAAAGGTTATTTCATTTCACATGATGACTATAAATATTTATGTCCAGATCTTACATTAAGTTTATATAGAGATGACAACCACAATACAGATAGTGCACTTTTGGCAGCAAAAGCTATGAAAAAATATTGGGAACCCTCAAAAGAAATCTCTATCGAAAAACCAATTTTTGCTGAGAAAAAACCCATAGAATTTCGAACAGAATTAAAGAAATTCAATGCAAGAAAAAGCAATTATATAAAAGATATTGAAGTATCAACAGATTCTCTAAGAATTACATTATTCGATAATGGCTATATTGATGGTGATACTGTTTCTATTTTCTACAACAAAGTTCCAATTATTAAAAAACAGGGATTGTCGGCAGAAGGACAAAACTTTTATCTCATACTTGATAAATCTCAAAAAGAACATGAACTTAGCATGTTCGCAGAGAATTTAGGAAAGGTTCCACCCAATACTGCCTTAATGGTTATCAATGATGGAGTGAATAGATATGAAATTTTCATGACGAGCACTTTAAATTCTAATGGTATCATAAGGATTAGAACAAAATAGCTATTCATCCTAATCCTCATAATACCTCATAATCATATCTAGAACAATTCTACTTGTTGATCGTCAACGGCTGTTCGGTGTGCCCAATCTAAAACAGTAGATTGATTGAATTCAGTCAATTTTATACCTATAGCTTTCCAACCCATAAGTTCAACAAATTCTGCCAACTTGATTTTTGAAGTTCTTGCTTGTGATCCTTTTCCTGTTAGAATTAAAATTATTGGATCCTCAAATGTTGTTACCATCGACAGCGTGTTACCTTCACCTTCTCTAATACACAAAAACTTGTTGTTTTCTGTTTGTGTTTCAATCTTGAATCGTTTAGCTGTAAACTGATTTTTTTCCTGATCATGATAAACAGCAGATACAATTTTCTCTGGATTGAATTTCTCAATCAATACAATCTGATCACTGTCAAACCGCTGTGTTGGTTCTGTATCTTTTATTTCATATTGACCATTTCTATAAAAAACAATGATTTTATCTTCAGGCTGAAAACTCCCCAAATAATGTCCTTTTGTTTCAGTATTCAAGCGACCAATTGCTTGATCAAACCAAATTTTTCTTACACTTAAAGTAGATTTTCCTTTCTGTTTTAACTTGACAGACTTTACAGGGTATTTTGTAACCTGATTTCCCATTGAAGTACGACCTTTTATCTCAAGCTCTTCAAAATAAAATTCAAAACTCTTGTTTCTCGCACTACAATTCGGACTTAGCGTAATGGCAACAGATTCTGCCTCTCCATTTGGATTTACGCTAAAATAGTTCACCTTGCTTTTATCGTGTCCTTTTGTTAGATCATATTCTTTATCGCGGGTAATTCCTGTTACGTTAAACCTTTTGGCATAAGCAATACTTGTTCCGCCATCGGAATAAATCATATTGTAGGTAAGTCTTTCATCATTTTTCTGAAAAACAGATGCATGGATTATGTCTTTCCCAATATATACCTTATCCCCCACCCTCACTATTTTCATAATTCCTCTGCGTGTAAATACAATGATATCGTCTAAATCAGAACATTCTGCAATAAGCTCGTCTTTCTTTAAACTGGTTCCAATAAAACCATCGGCACGGTTCATGAAAATCTTTGTATTCGCAATGGCTACTTGTCGTGCTTGAATAACATCAAATGTTTTAATAACAGATTTGCGTTCTCTGCCTTTACCATATTTGCTCAATAAAGATTCAAAATAAGCAACGGCATAATCAATTAGGTGATCTAAATGGTGCTGGGTTTCTTTAATTTCTGCTTCAATCGACTTTATTTGTTCATTAAGTTCTTCAATATCAAGCTTATAGATGCGTCTTACAGGCTTTTCGGTCAATTTTAAAATATCTTCCCTCGTAATGTCTCGCTTCATCTTAACCAAAAATGGCTGAAAAGCTTTTGCTATGGCTTCTATTACTGTTTCCCAGGTTTCATGCTTTTTTTCCAGCTCCTTGTAAATCATTTCTTCAAAGAAGATCTTTTCCAAAGAGGTATAATGCCATTTATCTTCTAATTCTTGTAGCTTAATTTCAAGTTCGCGTTTTAACAAGAAGGTAGTTCGATCTGTTGAAATTTTCAACAATTCGCTTACAGTGGTAAAAATTGGTTTGTTGTCAACAATTACACAGGTATTGGGTGATATACTAACTTCACAATCCGTAAATGCATAAAGTGCATCAATAGTAATATCTGGAGAAATTCCAGGTGATAATTCTATTGCGATTTCGACCTCTTTTGCAGTATTGTCGGTTACTTTTTTAATTTTGATTTTACCTTGATCGTTGGCTTTTACGATAGATTCCATCAATTGGGTAGTAGTGGTTCCATAAGGCACATCTCGAATCACAACCGTTTTCTTGTCTAGTTCTTCAATATGTGCCCTACATCGAATTTTACCACCTCGCTTTCCATCATTATAGGCTTCAACATCAATGATACCACCATTGAAAAAGTCAGGGTACAATTGAAAAGGGTTTCCCCTCAAATATTTTATACTTGCATCGATTAATTCACAAAAATTGTGGGGCAATATTTTGGTAGATAATCCTACTGCAATACCTTCAGCTCCTTGTGCCAAAACCAATGGAAACTTCATAGGCAGGGCTACTGGTTCCTTTTTTCTGCCATCATAGCTCATTTGCCATTGGGTTGTTTTAGCATTGAAAGCCACTTCAAGTGAGAATTTGCTTAAACGCGCCTCTATGTAACGCGGTGCAGCTGCTGCATCGCCAGTTCGAGAATCTCCCCAGTTTCCTTGTATGTCAATTAAAAGGTTTTTCTGACCAATATTCACCATTGCATCCTGGATACTTGCATCACCATGCGGATGGTATTGCATCGTTTGCCCAATAATATTTGCCGCTTTATTCAACCTGCCATCATCCATCTCTTTCATGGCATGAAGAATACGGCGTTGCACGGGTTTTAAACCATCATCAATATATGGAACCGCTCTTTCCAAAATTACATAAGAAGCATAATCCAAAAACCAGTTTTTATACTGTCCATGAACGCCTGATTCTATTTGGTTGACATCGTTAATTTTATTCTTTACAGCCATTGACTGGTTTTATTTCTTTTATTGAATATTAAACAACATATAAAGAATGATTCTTTACAAGTATCATGCATTTTCTAAACCTTCTGGTATTAATCGAACCTCAAAATCTTTCATTCCCTTCAACAAACCTTTTGCTTCAATTTTCTCAGCATTAATTAATGATTTTATCCTCCACAACAAGTACGCATCTCCTGTAGTATGTGTATTTTTTTGTAAAAACTGTTGAATTACCTTGTTCGCTTTTTGCCAATCTTTCAATATAAATTTAAACAAATCTTTGTCGTAGAAATCTTCATCATATTGGGTTAACTTTTTTCCACCTTCAAGCAAACGAACCATTTTATCTTCATCCATTAACTTTTTCCATTCGTCTGGATCGGTTTCAAATTCAGACAAAGTAATTGGCCGAGCAAGTTTTTTTGCTTTGATAAATTCTTTTGGGGGAATTACATGCAACCAATTTGGATAAAATATACTTCCCTTTTCGTTGAAAAAAGGTAGATTATTAAGGTACAATATAAAAATGCGTGATTGATAAACAGCAAGTTGTGACATCAACCAAAAATAACCACTTACATCATGTTTGTTTTGGGCTGCCCAAATCCAAACTACTTGGTTTGGATCCTCTTGCATTTGTTGATGAATAATTTCAATTTGCTTTGCATCGTCCACAATTCCGTTATCAACAAAGCCTTCTAAATCACCGCCTTCTAAAACCATTCGCCACCAATTTTTTCTACTATTTTTGCCTTCTCCTTTAAAAATATTGGATATTGGGCCAACAGCATAATCGTCTTTAATTTCAATGATGCTACCAATTATGCTTTCATCAAGCAAAAAAACTTTTTTTAGCACTTCTACATCTGCCGTATTGAATACTATATGTATCATTGGTCTTTACACTTTATTATTCCGCAAAAACGAAATCAAATTTTATTCTTAGCTTATCAGTACATTCAAAATAACCATTCATCAACATTTCATCAAGCATCAGCGGCAATTCCTTGCACTTCATCTTGTTCAAAACGCAAGTTAGCAACAATAAATTCCTGACGTTCAGGGGTGTTTTTTCCCATATAATATTCGAGCAATTGCTGCACAAGCGAATGGTGTTCAAGCATTACAGGTTGTTTACGAATATTTGCACCAATAAATTTCCCAAATTCATCAGGAGAAATCTCACCTAAGCCTTTGAAACGAGTTATTTCGGCTTTGCTGCCTATTTTTTTCATTGCTTGTTGTTTTTCTAGTTCGTTGTAACAATAAATTGTTTCTTGTTTGGAACGAACCCTAAACAATGGTGTATCAAGAATATAAACATGCCCATTGCGAATCAAATCAGGAAAATATTGCAAAAAGAAGGTAATCAACAATAAACGAATATGCATTCCGTCAACATCGGCATCAGTGGCAATTACTACATTATTATACCTTAATCCTTCAATGCCTTCTTCAATATTTAATGCGTGTTGAAGAAGATTGAATTCTTCGTTTTCATATACGATTTTCTTGGTTAATCCAAAACAGTTGAGCGGTTTTCCCCTTAAACTAAATACGGCTTGTAAGTCGACGTCGCGGGATTTGGTTATAGATCCACTAGCTGAATCTCCTTCCGTTATAAAAATGGTAGACAACAATTGATTGGCTTGGTAATCTGCTTTGTTTTTAGCTGGAGGTTCATCGTTAAGATGGATCTTACAATCGCGAAGTTTTTTATTGTGAAGGTTGGCTTTCTTAGCTCTTTCATTGGCGAGTTTTTTGATTCCCGCCATGTCTTTTCTTTCCCTTTCACTTTGTTCGATACGCTTTTTAAGGGCATCAGCAACAGCCGGATTTTTATGAAGAAAATTATCCAATTCTCTAAGCAAGAAATCAGACATAAAATTCTTCATGGTTGGTCCACCTTCAAACACATATTGCGAACCCAATTTGGTTTTTGTTTGGGATTCAAACACAGGTTCTTGAACACGAACTGAAATTGCGGCAACAATACTTTGACGAATATCAGTGGTATCGTAATCTTTTTTAAAAAACTCGCGAATGGTTTTTACATAAGCCTCTCTAAATGCGGCAACGTGCGTACCACCTTGGGTTGTATATTGTCCGTTTACAAAACTGTATAAGTCTTCGCCATATTCGTTGTTGTGTGTAATGGCGATGTCAATATCTTCTCCTTTTAACTGAATAATTGGATAGCGAAGCTCCTCTTCGTTTGTTTTGCGTTTTAAAAGATCAATTAATCCATTTTTACTAACGAACTTTTTACCGTTGAACTGGATAACCAAACCCGCATTTAGGTAGCAATAATTCCAAATTTGATTTTCAAGATATTCAGGAATAAAATGGAAGTTTCTAAAAATGGTATCGTCTGGAATAAATTTAACCAAAGTACCGTTAGAAAACTTAGAAGGCATTTCAGGGTGTTCTTTTGTTAATACCCCTTTATCAAATTCGGCAGATTTTTCTTTTCCATCTCTAAAAGCAGTTACTTTAAAATAAATGCTTAGGGCATTTACAGCTTTGGTACCAACACCATTTAAACCAACAGATTTTTGAAAAGCTTTACTATCGTATTTTGCACCAGTATTAATTTTGCTAACCACATCAACAACTTTACCCAAAGGAATGCCACGACCATAATCACGCACGGTTACTTGGTTATCTTCAATGGTGATTTCAATTTGTTTGCCATAACCCATTGTATGTTCATCGATACAGTTGTCTAAGACTTCTTTCACCAACACATAAATACCATCATCAGCACTACTACCATCGCCCAGTTTACCGATATACATACCCGGACGCAGACGAATATGTTCACGCCAATCAAGACTTTTAATAGAATCTTCGGTATATTCAAATAGGTTCGGTTCATTCATAATTGTGGAATTCTATAAACGTACAAAATTACAGAGATAATTGTTTCAAAATGCGAATGTGCACAAATGTGGAAAGTTTTTTTACTAATTATTTTGGCAAAAAGGAACATTGATCAAAATAGACTAGTGAGGATAAAATCTTTTTAAACCACTTACAGCAGCAAATCTGCCAGTCATAAGAATTAAAAACTAAATCTTACAATTTTAAAGAAAAAACTGCTAAGATTATGTAATTTTACACTTTCTTAGGTTGTTGATGATAAATTGAGTTTGTTGATCAAAGCATCCATTTGGTTTTATCATCATATAAAGTATGATATATATTCTTTAACGTTAAAAACTGGAGTAATTATGTATTCTTATGCTTTACTGGAAAAAGGTTGTTATTATTTGCTTCAAGAAACGGAAGAAAAGCCAATTCATTTGATGCGAATTAATATGGAAACGGATCATTGCTTGCTGGTTTCGCGGTTTGAGCAAGAACAGAGTTTAGAATGGAAGAAAAAATCAGATCCAATTTTCGACATTATAGAATTACTAAGTGATGAGGCAGTTGCTGCATGGCAAACAGCTTATAATGCTAATTTCTATTGTGAAGAAGAAGACGACGAGATGGATTAATCATCTTAATTATTATCGAAATAAATTTTTATGGCAATAAAGTTTCTTTGTTAAATATATTGAAAATAATTTGTGCTGTTTATTATTTTAAAGATGAATTTCACCCTATATTTGCATACCGAAAATACAAAAATCTCGATATGGACAAAAGGATTTCAACACTGATATTTATTTATGTAATCTACTTATTAATTATATTGGCGATGTTGTTTTCAACAAATGGTCAAAAAGTATTAACCATGATGATTTTTGGTGGTGGCGGTCTAGCTTTATTGTTTATGTTTTTTTTCCTATGGTTAGGAAATGGTAAAGAGAAGTGATTTAAATATACTTTATAGATATAAAAGCCTGTTGATAATAGAATCAACAGGCTTTTATGTTTAGTGGTTAGTTGTTAGTAGTTAGTGGAATACATTTCTTATTGTATGCAATGAGATTGATAGGATTTTAGGATCTACATGAATTATCTTAACCTTGATTTACTGATGGGAGGATTTTCTTTTTTATACTCGGTTTTAGCAATAATCCTTTACATTCAACCTTCGTTATTCTTAATTCTCAATTAATCATTCAGTACACAATCATTTAATCTATTATATCAAGGTTAAGGTAGTATTGGTTAATGGTTAAATCCTATTTGTTTATTTCACATATTCAAGTATTTCAAGGATTTGATGATTATTTTATCAATCCTAAAATCCTATAAATCCAGATTCAGACAGTATGACCTCTCCTAAAATTACTTGACACATTTTGAACAAATCAAATTTCAAAATGAATAGTACAAAACAACGCCCACGATAGAAATCGCAGGCGTTGTTTTAGTTATAAGTTATGAGTTATGAGTTATAAGTTATAAGTTATAAGTTATGAGTTACAAGTTAAATCATAAGACTAATAACTCATAACTTATAACTCATAACTAACTAAATTCCTATTTCTTAATTCTCCGCTTCACTCCGTACGCTGCTCCTGCAGCAAGTAGCAACGATAACCCGCCATCTAATGGTGTATCCGTTCCACCTCCTCCTGTTCCACCACCCGAACCGCTACTACTGGCATCTTCCGTATCGTCTGTAAATGACGGAGGTGGTGGTGGGCCTTGGGCCCACACACTTACTCCGATAAAGAATAAGATTGCTACTAATAAAACTTTTCTACTATGCTTTTTCATCGCTATATGTTTAATGATGTTTAATTATTGAATGATGAATTTTTCTGTGAAATCGCATCCCTCGCCGCTCAATCTTATATAATAATTGCCCGGTTTGAGGTTTGACGGTAAGCTTGTTTTAATCTCAGAACTTACACCATCATAAACCATCTCTTTGCTAAAAACCGTTCTGCCCGTTACATCCGTTACTGTCATTCTATAGCTGCCTTTGGTCAAATGCGATAACTTGAGGTTCAACACCTTGTTTGCAATTGGATTGGGTGCTACTGTTACCGTTGGCAACAAACTGCCCGTTTTTACTGCAATCACATTGCTATACTGCAACTGTCCGTTGATGCTACTGCCCTTGATGCGGTAGTAGTTGATTCCCGTTAGCGGATTGTTGTCGGTATAGTTGTAACGATTGGTAACTGATGTTCCGTTTACTGGTTGTTGTTCGCCCAGCTTACTAAACACAGTTCCATCTGCGCTGCGCTCGATGGCGTAACCTTGCATATCTCTTTCATTCAATGCCTCGTATTGCAATGCTACTGAATTGCCTTTGGCTGCACCTGTCAATGTTAAACCGCTTACAGGCAATGCTGCATTGGGAACAAATACTATCTTGAAACGATCGGCCGCAATGCTTCCTGGGATACTGCTATTTACTGTATACACATAGTCTGTATTTCCGCTGAAGTTTATCGCTGTTTCTGTGCTAGTGTAATTGTCTACCAACTTGGCATCGTATCCTGCATTTATCGGATTGTTCCATTTCAGGCGCATAGTATAATTCTGACGCTTGTATGTAGTAATGCTTATTGGAATTATAGTAGCACTGTTATACATACTTCTCAACTCAAGGGCTAATAACGATCCATTGCGATTCACACTCATATTCTCATCTGTATTGCCGTATTTCTGTCCGTCTTCTCTATCGATAGCATCACTAAAGTTATTGTCGAATACCACTGCAAAAGCATCCATCTCTGGTTTGTTTTTTGCCAAACTATCGGTGTAATACAATGCAGAATTCAATACTGGGTATACATTTAGCGGACTGAATACGCTGGTTTGTGTACCGGCTGGAGTTTTATCTACTTCTTCAAATGTAAACGATGCAGCACCCGGATTTTCCGTCTGTACAAAGAATGCCTGACCAGGTTGTAATAACTCATTTACCGATGAAAGGATATTACTTGAAACGCCAGTTCCGTAATTGAATACTACGTAAGCACCTGCCGTTCCGCGGGTTGGATCCCAAACGGTATAGGAAGCAGTCATATTGGTAGCACTTACTGCACGCATATCTATTTGTGCGTTGTATGGATTACCGATAAGGTTCCATCCACCCCATGCAGAACTCAATGTTGACACAGTGTGGGTACCCGTTTTCAAAGTTCCGCGGGTACGAAGCGTTGTTGCCGTTACT
>CAMBYC010000047.1 GCA_945871875.1 Sphingobacterium thalpophilum | reverse complement strand
ATATTACATAACAAAGAGAAATTTTTTCCATCAAGAATAAAAGTGCTATAATAGGTTTGAAAAATAATTGAAAAAAAAATTTTAAATTTTATATAAACACTAAATTTTTTATCATAAATTATTAATTGATCAATATAAATGCAGCTGCTGCTGCACCTGCTGCTGCTGCTGCTGAAGCTCCGGCTGAGCAAACTTCTTTCGATGTAATATTGAAAAGTGCTGGCGCAGCTAAATTAAACGTTGTTAAAACAGTTAAAGATTTAACAGGTTTAGGATTAAAAGAAGCTAAAGAATTAGTTGATGGCGCTCCAAAACCAATTAAGTTAGGTGTTGACAAAACTGAAGCAGAAAGCTTAAAAGCAAAGCTTGAAGAAGCTGGTGCTGAAGTTGAAGTAAAGTAATAGCTTTTAGCTTAATAATCAGACTTGACCCCGGCATTTTGCCGCGGGTCAATTCTGCATTTTAAAAAACTAGTGTTTAGCTTTTTATTGATTATAAATTAATCAATTTTTTTTAGGTTTTATTCAACCTTCACAAAAATGAATAAACAGTAAATTGATAGTATTTTCAATTTAAAACCAAATATTACATTGACTAACAGAACTATAACACCAGAAGGTAGAATTACTTTCGCTAAGGTAAAGCCGGTTATTGATTATCCAGATTTTTTGGATGTACAATTAGAATCTTTTAGAGAGTTTTTTCAATTAGATACTACTTCAGAAAGTAGAGCTAATGAAGGTCTTTTTAAAGTTTTTCAGGAAAATTTTCCAATTAGTGATACAAGGAATATTTTCACATTAGAATTTCTTGATTATTTTGTTGATCCGCCACGCTATTCAATCGAAGAGTGTATTGAAAGAGGATTGACTTACAGTGTTCCATTAAAAGCTAAATTAAAATTGAGCTGTAACGATCCGGAACATGAAGATTTTCAAACAATTGTTCAAGATGTATATTTAGGAACAATTCCATACATGACTCCAAGCGGTACTTTTTGTATCAACGGTGCGGAACGTGTTATTGTTTCTCAATTACACCGTTCTCCAGGAGTGTTCTTTGGTCAATCGTACCATACAAATGGAACAAAATTATATTCTGCCAGAGTAATTCCTTTTAAAGGTAGCTGGATAGAATTTGCAACTGACGTAAACAACGTGATGTATGCATACATTGATAGAAAAAAGAAGTTTCCAGTTACCACATTATTACGTGCCATTGGATTCGAATCTGATAAAGATATATTAAACTTATTTGACCTTGCTGAAGAAATTAAAGTAAGCAAAGCAGGTTTAAAAAAGGTACTTGGTCGTAAATTAGCTGCCCGTGTTTTAAGAACTTGGGTGGAAGATTTTGTTGATGAAGATACCGGTGAAGTTGTTTCAATTGAACGTAATGAAGTAATTATTGAGCGTGATACTAACATTGAAGATAGTCACATCGATATGATTTTAGAAGCGGAAGTTAAAACAATTATATTACATAAAAATGAAAGCAATCACAACGAGTTTGCTACCATTTTAAATACTTTACAAAAAGATACTTCAAACAGTGCAAAAGAAGCACATGAGCATATCTATCGCCAGTTACGTAACGCAGATCCACCTGATGAAGAAACAGCAAGAGGAGTAATTGAAAAATTATTTTTCTCTGATAAGCGTTACGATTTAGGTGAAGTAGGTCGTTACCGTATCAACAGAAAATTAAACAAAAACGAATCGTTAGACAATAGAGTTTTATCGAAAGATGATATCGTTTCAATTATAAAATACTTAATCGAATTATCGAATTCACGTGCAGATGTGGATGATATTGATCACTTAAGTAACAGACGTGTAAGAACAGTAGGGGAGCAGTTGTATTCACAATTTGGTGTAGGTTTAGCTCGTATGAGCAGAACAATACGTGAAAGAATGAACATTCGCGACAATGAAGTTTTTACTCCGCAAGATTTGATTAATGCTAAAACATTATCTTCAGTAATTAATTCATTTTTCGGTACCAATCAGTTATCTCAATTCATGGATCAAACCAATCCATTGGCTGAGATTACACACAAAAGAAGAATGTCGGCCCTAGGTCCAGGTGGACTTTCGAGAGAAAGAGCTGGTTTTGAGGTTCGTGACGTACATTACACCCACTACGGTCGTTTGTGTACTATTGAAACTCCTGAAGGACCAAATATTGGTTTGATTTCATCATTATGTGTTCATGCAAAAATTAATAGCATGGGCTTTATTGAAACTCCTTATTTAAAAGTTGAAAACGGAATTGTTTCTGTTGGAAAACCAGTAACTTATTTAAGTGCTGAAGATGAAGAAGGAATGGTTATTGCACAATCTGATGCAAAATATAACGAGGCTACAGGTAAATTCAATGAACCTAAAGTAAAAGCACGTTACGAAGGTGATTTCCCGATGGTGGAGCCAGAAAAGCTTCAGTTTATGGATATTGCTCCTAACCAAATTGTTTCAATTGCAGCAAGTATGATTCCTTTCTTAGAGCACAACGATGCGAATCGTGCTTTAATGGGTTCAAACATGCAACGTCAGGCAGTTCCTTTATTACGTCCTGAAGCACCAGTTGTTGGTACAGGATTAGAAGGTAAAATTGCTCGTGATAGTAGAAACTTATTATTGGCTGAAGGAAATGGAGTTGTAGAATTTGTTGATGGAAACGAAATAAGAATTCGTTACGAACAAACTGAATCAGACAAGTTAGTTAGTTTTGGAACAGATACTAAAACGTATAAATTAATTAAATTTTTAAGAACCAACCAAAATACTTGTATCAACTTAAGACCAATTGTAAAAAAAGGTGAAAAGGTTACAAAAGGTAAAGTATTGTGTGAAGGTTATGCAACCCAAGGTGGTGAATTAGCTATAGGTAGAAACCTTAAAGTGGCATTTATGCCTTGGCAAGGTAATAACTTTGAAGATGCGATTGTAATTAGTGAACGTGTAACAAAAGAAGATGTTTTTACTTCAATACACATTACTGAATATGAACTTGAAGTTAGAGATACCAAAAGAGGGGAAGAAGAATTAACCAACGATATTCCAAATGTAAGCGAAGATGCTACTAGAAACTTGGATGAAAATGGTTTAATTAGAATTGGTTGCGAGGTATTTGATGGTGATATTTTAATTGGTAAAATTACTCCAAAAGGAGAAACGGAACCATCACCAGAAGAAAAATTATTAAGAGCAATTTTTGGTGACAAAGCGGGTGATGTAAAAGATGCTTCATTAAAAGCTTCTCCTTCAACTGCCGGTGTAGTTATTGAAAAGAAATTATTTACTAGACTTAAAAAGGATAAAACAGGAAAAGCAGAAGATAAAACCAAAATTGCTAAATTAACTGAAGAGCATGATAAAAATACTTCTTCTATTAAATCAATTTTAGTTGAAAAATTATTTTCTATTTTAACTGGAAAAACTAGCCAAGGTGTAATGAATGTTTATGGTGAAGAATTGATTTCGAAAGGAACTAAATTTACTATGAAAAACTTAGGCGAAGTGGATTATACCAATGTAAACGCAAATAATTGGAGCACTGATTCTGAGAAAAATGATATGATTAAACAAATCTTATCAAACTACAAAAACAGAGTTAACCAAGAATTGGCAGACTTTAGACGTAAAGAATACGCAATAAGCGTTGGAGATGAATTGCCAACAGGTATTTTAAAATTAGCTAAAGTATACATTGCTCAAAAACGTAAGTTAAAAGTAGGTGATAAAATGGCGGGTCGTCATGGAAATAAAGGAATTGTAGCGCGTATTGTACGTGACGAAGATTTACCTTTTCAAGAAGATGGAAGACCAGTTGATATTGTATTAAATCCTTTAGGTGTACCTTCTCGTATGAATTTAGGACAGATTTACGAAACTGTTTTAGGTTGGGCTGGTATTGAATTAGGTTTAAAATTTGCAACGCCAATTTTTGATGGTGCAAATGATGATGATGTATTAGAATTTACTCGTAAAGCAGGAATTCCTGATTGGGGTAAAACATATCTTTATGATGGTTTATCAGGCGAAAGATTTGATCAACCTACCACTGTTGGCGTAATTTATATGATTAAATTAGGACACATGGTTGATGATAAAATGCACGCTCGTTCTATTGGGCCATATTCATTAATTACGCAACAGCCTTTAGGCGGTAAAGCTCAATTTGGTGGTCAGCGTTTTGGTGAAATGGAAGTTTGGGCACTTGAAGCTTATGGTGCATCAAATATTTTACAAGAAATATTAACTGTAAAATCGGATGATATTATTGGCAGAGCAAAAGCTTACGAAGCAATTGTAAAAGGAGATAATATGCCACAACCTGGTATTCCTGAATCGTTCAATGTATTGTTACATGAATTAAGAGGATTAGGTTTAGATGTAACGTTAGAATAAATTTTTAAAAATGGAATTGACCTTGCAAAATTGTAGGGTCAATTCCATTAAAATATTTAAACTAATAATTTTTAATCAAAAAAAAATTTCAATAGAAATATATGTCTTTCAAAAAAGATCAAAAAATAAAAAGCAATTTTACCAAAATCAGAATTGGATTGGCTTCACCAGAGTCAATTTTACAAAGATCGCACGGTGAAGTAACAAAGCCTGAAACAATTAATTACCGTTCGTTCAAGCCAGAAATGGGTGGATTGTTCTGTGAAAGAATTTTTGGGCCAATAAAAGATTACGAATGTCATTGTGGTAAATACAAACGCATACGTTACAAAGGTATAGTTTGCGACCGTTGTGGTGTTGAAGTAACCGAAAAGAAAGTAAGAAGAGAAAGAATGGGCCACATTAATTTAGTGGTTCCTGTTGCTCATATATGGTATTTTAGAAGCTTACCAAATAAAATTGGTTATGTACTTGGAATGCCAACTAAAAAATTAGACATGGTTGTTTATTACGAGCGTTACGTAGTATGCCAACCGGGTACAAAATTAAATGATGGAGTTCAAATGAACGACTTGTTAACGGAAGAAGAATATTTAGATATTTTAGATTCGTTACCAAAAGATAACCAACATTTAGATGATGAAGATCCAAACAAATTCATTGCTAAAATGGGTGGAGATGCACTTTGGTTTTTATTAAGCCGAGTTGATTTGGATGCATTGAGTTTTGATTTACGTATTAAAGCAAGTTCAGAAACTAGTCAGCAAAGAAAAGCAGAAGCTTTAAAGCGCTTAAAAGTAATTGAAGGTTTCCGTTCTGCTCAAGAAAATGGCGAAAACCGTCCGGAATGGATGGTAGTAAAAATATTACCAGTTATTCCACCAGAATTACGTCCATTAGTGCCATTAGAAGGTGGAAGATTTGCTACCTCTGATTTAAATGATTTATACAGACGTGTTATTATTCGTAACAACCGTTTAAAGCGTTTAATGGAAATAAAAGCTCCTGAAGTAATTTTACGTAACGAAAAACGTATGTTACAAGAAGCGGTAGATTCATTATTTGATAATACAAGAAGAGTAAGTGCTGTAAAAACTGAAGGTAACCGTCCTTTAAAATCTTTAAGCGATATGCTAAAAGGTAAGCAAGGTCGTTTCCGTCAAAATTTATTAGGTAAGCGTGTTGATTATTCAGGTCGTTCGGTAATTGTAGTTGGTCCACAATTAAAATTACACGAGTGTGGAATTCCTAAAAACATGGCTGCTGAATTATTCAAACCATTTGTAATTCGTAAATTACTTGAACGTGGTATTGTAAAAACAGTTAAATCTGCTAAAAAATTAGTAGACAGAAAAGAGCCAGTAATTTGGGATATATTAGAAAATATTTTAAAAGGACATCCTATTTTATTAAACCGTGCTCCTACATTACACAGGTTAGGTATTCAAGCTTTCCAACCAAAATTAATTGAAGGAAAAGCAATACAATTACACCCATTAGTTTGTACTGGTTTTAATGCCGATTTTGACGGGGATCAAATGGCTGTGCACGTGCCACTAGGTAACGCAGCAGTTTTAGAAGCACAATTGTTAATGCTTGCTCCGCATAATATTTTAAACCCCGCAAATGGTGCGCCAATTGCAGTTCCTTCTCAGGATATGGTTTTGGGTTTATATTATATTACTAAAGGTAGAAAAAGTACTGAAGAACACCCAATTAAAGGGGAAGGTTTAAAGTTTTACTCTCCTGAAGAAGCAATCATTGCTTTTAACGAACGTAAAGTAGCTTTACATGCTTTTGTAAAATGTAAAGTTAATATTATTGAAAATGGAGAATTAGTAAACAAACTAATTGATACTACCGTTGGAAGAATATTATTTAACCAAGTGGTACCAACAGGTTTTGGTTATATAAATGAATTATTAACTAAGAAAAACTTAAGAGATATTATTGGTTCGGTGATTGCTGAATGTGGTATGGATAAGTGTGCTAAATTCTTAGATGATATCAAAGAAATAGGTTTCCATTTTGCATTTAAAGGAGGATTGTCATTTAACTTAAGTTATGTAATGATTCCTGAAGAAAAAGGCAAGTTTGTAAAAGAAGCACAAGCAGAAGTAGAAGAAATTTGGAGCAATTACGAACAAGGATTTATAACAAACAACGAACGTTATAACCAAGTAATTGATATCTGGACGCGTATTAACTCGCGTTTGGCTGATACATTATTAACTCAATTGAAAAACGATAACCAAGGATTTAACCCAATTTATATGATGTTGGATTCTGGAGCGCGTGGTTCAAAAGAGCAAATTCGTCAGTTAGGTGGAATGAGGGGATTAATGGCAAAACCACAAAAGAATTTAAGTGGTGGAACTGGTGAAATCATCGAGAATCCAATTCTTTCGAACTTTAAAGAAGGTTTATCAGTAATTGAATACTTTATTTCAACCCACGGTGCGCGTAAAGGTTTGGCCGATACAGCTTTAAAAACTGCGGATGCGGGTTACTTAACTAGAAGGTTACACGATGTAGCGCAAGATATAGTTGTAAACGAAGAAGATTGCGGTACTTTACGTGGAATTCCAATTAGTGCATTAAAAGACAACGAAGAAGAAGTAGAAAGTTTATATGAAAGAATATTAGGTAGAGTAAGTTTACACGATATTTTTGATCCATTAACTAACGAATTATACGTAGAAGCAGGCGAGCAAATTATTGAAAAAATTGCTGCTAAAATTGCTGAAAGTCCAATAGAAACTGTTGAAATTAGATCGGCATTAACTTGCGAAACTCAATTAGGTATTTGTGCTAAATGTTATGGTAGAAATTTATCTACTGGTAGAATGGCACAAAGAGGAGATTCAGCGGGTGTAATTGCAGCTCAATCAATTGGTGAACCAGGAACACAGTTAACATTACGTACTTTCCACGTGGGTGGTACAGCTTCAAACATTGCAAACGAAAGCCAAATGAACGCTAAGTTTGCAGGTATTTTAGAATTTGAAGAAATAAAAACTGTTGAAATGAAAACTGATGACGGTATCATTGATACTGTAATTGGTCGCCAAGGAGAAATAAGAATTTTAGATGAAACAACCCGCAATCCAATTATTACTGTAAACATTCCTTACGGAGCGCATTTATTAGTAAAAAATGGTGTTAAAATTGCAAAAGGCGATATCATCTGTTCATGGGATCCATACAATGCGGTAATCTTATCTGATTTTGCAGGTAAATTACAGTTTGAAGGAATTATAGAAAACATTACTTTTAAAGAAGAAAGTGATGAACAAACAGGGCACAAAGAAAAGGTTATTATCGAATCGAAAGATAAAACCAAAACACCTTCTATTATTGTAAACGATAAAAAAGGAAATCCTTTAAAAGAATACAATATTCCGGTTGGAGCTCACATTGTAGTGGAAGATGGAAAACAAATTGGACCAGGAGAAATTTTAGTTAAAATTCCTCGTGTAGCAAGTAAAACACGCGATATTACAGGAGGTTTACCTCGTGTAACTGAATTGTTTGAAGCTCGTAACCCAAGTAATCCTGCGGTAGTAACCGAAATAGATGGAGTAGTAAGTTTTGGTGGTATTAAACGTGGTAATAGAGAAATAGTAGTAACTAGTAGAGATGGTGATAGCCGTAAATACATGGTTCCTTTATCTAAACACATTTTAGTGCAAGAAAACGATTTCGTAAAAGCAGGTTCTCAATTATCTGATGGTTCAATAAGCCCACAAGATATTTTAAGAATTGAAGGTCCATTAACAGTTCAGCGTTATATTGTAAACGGAATTCAAGAAGTTTATCGTTTACAAGGTGTAAAAATTTCAGACAAACACATTGAAATTATTGTACGCCAAATGATGCAAAAACTAGAAGTGGTTGATCCGGGTGATACTTTATTCTTAGAAGGTGAAAATGTGGATCGTTTTAAATTTAAAAAAGTAAACGATTGGATTTACGATAAAAAAGTAGTGTTGGAACCAGGTGATTCAACTAATTACAAAGCAGGACAAATTATAAGTGTTAGAAAATTACGCGATGAAAACTCACAATTAAAACGTAAAGATTTACGTTTGGTTGAAGTGAGAGACGCTGAATCGTCAACTGCGGTACAAGTAATTATGGGTATTACCAAATCATCATTAGGTACTCAAAGTTTTATGAGTGCAGCATCGTTTCAGGAAACAACTAAGGTGCTTAATGAAGCAGCTATAAACGGTAAAGTAGATAAGATGTTAGGATTAAAAGAAAACGTAATTGTTGGACATTTAATTCCTGCAGGAACTGGTTTACGCGATTATGAAAAATTAGTAGTTGGAAGTAAAGAAGAGTACGAAGCATTATTGTCATCGAAAGGCGATGATTAAATAATAGCTAACAATAAAATAAAAAAGCTACTTAAAGTTAATTTAAGTAGCTTTTTTGTTTAAAAAATATATTAAATGCAAATGTGTAAGTAAATGTGTTTGCTATTTTAATTTCTCTTTCTTTAATTCTGTTAAGGTTACTGCAAATTGAATTCCAGCGGCTTTCACATGTTTATTTATCTATTTTATTTCTTCGTATTTTACTAAATCTTTAAAATTAAAACTTGTAGAATAATTACGATTAATTTCATTTTCCTCTTTTAGATTATCATAAAAGATAATTAATTATTATTTATTTATCCAACAGACATCTTAGCTGAAGCTTTCCAAAGATAATTTGGAATGGGTTCGTTTAATTCCCATTTTATATTCATTGGTTTTGAACCTTCATTTTCTTTAAAATTTCCCTCTCCAATGAAGACATAGCCCATTGTGTTTTTATTTTCATCTAATGCTTTTTCCCTAATAAATAGCAAAATCTTTTTATCGTTATCTTGGTGTTTAATATAGGATAATCCTTTTCCCTTATCAGGTCGTGATGAATTTTGACTTTGCCAATGGAATAAAGTTTCACTTATTGCATAATCATCATACATAGTAGTTGGAGAAAAATTTTCTTCTGATTTAATTAAATTGATAAAAAGTAATTCGGTATTTATGGTATCAATATCTAAAACACCTTCCCTGCTTGGCCATTTTTTTTCAAAAGTACTTTTACCAAATGCAGAGGTTATTTGGTCTCTAGTATAACGAGCGTGTAATTTTAAGGGTTGATTGTAAGGTAATTCAATGTCAATTTCTTTAAAATCAACTTTGTCAATTAGTATTTCTAATACTTCAATAATTTCTTTTACTAAAATTTTATTCTTACCAATCTCTTTAATGCTTTCTTCTAATGTTTTGAAGATACCGTGATTTTGCCAAACATCATAATACAACATAAGTAGCATTGCTTTTCCATTTTCATCAAAATCATTAATTCTAATATTGAAACCTTGTTTTGCAATCTTTAAAATGAAATTGAAATAACTAGTTGAATTGGTCGACAACCATTTATTGCTTATGGCTGAATATATCTGCTTTTCATTTATACTTTCAAAATCATCAATTACTTTAGCTCTTTGGCACAATCGAGACCAACTTTCTTTTTTAGAATAAATAGTTTCAATTGGAATATTATTTAATTCAATGAAATTATTTAATGTTAATGGTAAACTGGTTTGGTGTTGAAAATTGATGATTTTAGTAATTAGCTGATTGACGTTTAAGGATGTTGCTTTTTTAATGTTTTCAAGAATTGTTTCTTTTGTTTTCTTCTCTAATACAATGGAACAACCTAGTGGCAAGTGCGGAAAATCATCTTCAATTTCTTTTTGAACTGAAGTAGTTGTTTTTCCGATTAAAGCTCTGAATTTACTTTCAAAGTCATATTCAGGTCTTGAATTACCAACAAAATCGAGTACAGTCAAACAATCTTTTCCATCAGCTAGACGTAAACCACGACCTAATTGTTGAAGAAAAACGGTTAAACTTTCAGTCGGTCTTAAAAATAAAACAGTATCAATTTCAGGAATATCAACTCCTTCATTAAAAATATCGACAACAAATAAATAATTGAATTCTTTTTTCTTGAATTGTTCTCTAATTCGTTCGCGCTCTCCAGAGTTTTTAGCTGTTAAAAATTCAGCCTTTAAACCCGCTAAATTAAATTTCTCAGCCATAAAAGTAGCATGCTCAATTGTAACACAAAAACCAATAGCTCGAACATCGTTTAAGTCATTGGTATATTTATTAAGATTAGAAATTATTTCACCTACACGAATATTATTCTTAGTATAAATACTTGTCAGTTCACTTGCTACATACCTTCCTTTTTCCCATTTTACATTTGTTAAATCAATACTGTCAGTAATACCAAAATATTGAAAAGGACTTAATAACTTTTGATTTAATGCCTCAGGGAGTCTAATTTCGGCTGCGATACGATTACAGAAATCTTCCAAAATGTTTTCATTATCCATTCTTTCAGGTGTTGCAGTTAAACCTAAGAGTATTTTTGGTTTGAAATAATTTAAAAATGGTCGATAACTTGAAGCGGGTCCATGATGAGCTTCATCTAAAATGATAAAATCAAAATAATCTGGTGAGAGTTTTAAATCATTCAATCTATTGTTTAATGTTTGAACTGAAACAAATAGATATTCATTCGATCTTGGTTCAATTCCATCAACCCATAAATCACCAAAATTATTGTCTTTTAAAACACCTTGAAAAGTTGCTTTTGCTTGTTGTAAAATTTCTTTTCTATGAGCAACAAAAAGTAGTTTTGATGATTTATTGTTACTTCTGAAATTCTTATAATCAAATGCAGAAATAACAGTTTTTCCTGTTCCGGTTGCAGCAACTAGGAGATTTCTATGTCTATTATGAATTGTTCTTTCAACTTCTAATTTTTCAAGTATTTCGTTTTGATAATGAAAAGGTTTTATATCAAAATATGAGGTTGAAAAAGAATATTCCTTTGAAAATTTTCCTTGTTTTAGTGCGTCTATTAATCTTACAGAATGGATATTATGGTTGTATAATTCAAACTCTGGATTTTGCCAATAGGCTTCAAATGTTTTCTTAAACTTATCAATAATATGACCAACTTCTTTGGTTGTTATTTTTAAATTCCATTCTAACCCATCCGTTAAAGCCGAACGTGAAAAATTGGAAGAGCCTATATATCCGGTATGAAATTCAGTATTTCTTTGAAATAAATAGGCTTTTGCATGTAATCTTTCATTCCCTGTATTGTAGGAAACTTTAACCTCAGTATTTTTCAATGAAGCTAAAAATTCAATTGCTTTTGCGTCTGTTGCTCCAATATAAGTTGTTGTAATAATTCTTAATTTTCCACCTCTTTCAGTGAACTCTCTTAATTCACGCTCTAAAATTCTAATGCCCTTCCATTTGATGAATGAAACCAATAAATCAATTTTATCAGAAGATAAAATCTCCTTTCTCAATTCACTTTCAAGCGTTGTTCCTGAATTCCCGCCTGTAAAAAGTTCACTATGAATTAGTCTTGTGTAAGGTGTAATTTCTTTAAGACGTAAATCCAAGTCTGTAAAATGAGCATCAACTTTAGAAAAAACGGCTTTTAGTATTTTGCCCTCAGTTTCAATTAAATCATCTTCAAATTCTTCTTTTTTTAATTCTTCTTTTAAAAAATGAATGATTTTATTTGAAACTCTTATTTGATTTTCTATAAAGTCAATTTCTTTATCTTTAGGTAAAATCTCTAATGCATATTTAATTACTTTACCAATATGTTGAGATAATAATTGAGCAGCTTCTGCTTTATCTATTGAAGTTTTCTTTACTTGAAAAGAATCCCTGTCTAGTTCGTTTAATTTATAGTTGATTAGTTTGGTAACTAATTCTTCGTACAATCCTTGATTCATAGTTGTAATTTTATTAGGTTATTAACTATAGGAATATCAGCTGCTGCCCAATCAAGTTTTTGAATTTCATTTCTAGTTAGCCATTCTTTATTTATATGTTCATTAAGAGTAATTTCTTTGTTTTCAACCTCACATATGTAACTGTGCATTGTTATTTCAAAGTCTGGATATTCATGAACAACAGTAAGAAACAAGTTTTTAATTTTAATTGAAATGTTTAACTCCTCCAATAATTCGCGATGCAAAGCTTCTTCTTTTGTTTCGCCTTCTTCAATTTTCCCTCCGGGAAATTCAAACTTTTCTGAAATATAATGGAGCTTATTTTTTGGTCTTTGCACACAAAGAACCTGATTTCCCCAGAATATAATACCTGCAACAACTTCAATTTTTTTCATTATTAACTTGTTTTATTACATTTTTGTTAAATTATTTTTCTCTGCATGTTTTTAATATAAACTTCTTTTCATAACCTAATTTAATAAGTATTAGGAAAATTATATTATTTCAAACATAATTAATATTTTTACTTATCCAAATGTTGCAATAGCCTTTTTATTTGTTCTGATTACCTTTAAAACATAAACAAAAAAATCCCAAAGCCTTCACTTCGGGATTATCATTTAAAAACTAATGTTTATCGTCAATCAACTATACAACAGGTGGTTTTTCAACTTTATTTTGAATGGCTTTTGGTTCAACGTATGTTAATGTTCCTTTCATCTCACCTTAAACTCTTTTGAATAAAAAAAATCAAAAACGGAAATTTCCAATGCATAAACAATTTTCTGAATATTATCTATTGAAATATTCCTTCTACCATTTTCAACATGGCTAATAAATGATCTGTCTAATTCGGCTTTATCTGCCAAAGCTTCTTGCGAAAGTTTGAGGTTATCCCTCAATTCTTTAACGCGTTTGCCAAGGGTTTGCTTGATATTATTTTGCACACAGCAAATTGCGTTTAAGTCACGTATGAAAGAAAATTTATGAATGTTAAAGTTTTGTCGGTGCTTTGTGTTCTCAACAAACCATTTTTATGCATTCCTTTGGCTATTTATTATAAAAAAATAAAAGGCGGGGTGCCTATTAAAAACTCACATGCAAGATGCGAGCGAGTGTGGAAAGTTTTCGGGATTAATTAGCTAGCAATTTCTTTTAGGTGCTGTTATGTGTTGCCTTTATATCTTAATTCTAGTTTGCGATTTTATAATTCCTTCATTTGTCGGACTAATTAAAATTTTATGCTTTACTGATATTTCTTCCCTTGTCAGAGTGCTTCTAGTGAAGAATGCCTCACTAAATGCTTCAATCAATTTAGGAAATGAAACAATCGCAAAAACTTTTTTGTCAGTTGGTAAAATACCATTGTTACGAAAATAGCTCACTGTACTTATTATTTGAGCAATCATTGTGTTAGGATAGTCAACCTTTTCGTCCAATGCTGTTTTTAGATTTGAGGTATATTTTGTCTCAATAAAAAGAACCCAGTCGTCAGCGTTCAAAGATGTTGGAAACAATACACACTCACATTGCTTAACCTGACCTTCCTGTGTATTTACTTTAAGAGCGTTTTCTTTAAACGCAACATAATGAACATTTACTTTATTTTCATTTGTCAAATGAACACAATTATGTATTGGTTGATTTTCTATAATTTCAACATCTCCTCCGTTGATATTCTTATAGTCAATTATATATATATTTTCAGCGTCAATAGTGCCATTGCTTTGTTTAGCAATAACTTCATTAATTTTTTGAATCATATTCATAGTAACCTAACATTTCAAAGTACTCATCCATTATGTCTTTGGTAATCTCATTGAAATAATGTCTAGTTACCGTCTTTGTTGTAATATCTTTTACAGAAACAACTTTTCCGTCTTGTACTTGCCAAATTGAGACCAAATCAGGATTTATCCAAGACTTTTTATTTGTAATGTCAGTTTCTTCATTTTTATCAATTTTATCCTTTACATTATAACCCATTAGGCAATTATTTATTGAGTAAAGAATATATGGGCTGTGAGTTGTTAGAAGTAGAGAATGATTTCTCTCCTCATTCATTTTATTGAACAAGTAATTTATTAGTTCCCTTTGTGTTGAAGGAAACAAGTTTTGTTCGGGTTCTTCTATTATAAAATTTGTCGAATTGTATGATTCTAAAAATTTAGCACGTTGATAAGAGAAAAGAAGCTTTTTCATATCTTTTTCGTCTAACTTAATTTCTGTTATATCTTTATATTTCGACAGGTCTAAAATTTCAGTTATGTTTTTCAATAAAAAGTTTTTTAAGGAATCTTTTTCCTCAACTGAGTTTGAAACGTTGTTTTTATAGATATAGTTTGTTAGATGTTCGATAATTACTATCAATGGAATTATTGATTGCAAACCGCTTGAACCTTCACGAAGTAAAATTTCTCTTTTGTTGTGTAAAAGGAGTATATCATTGTCATTTTCAGACTTGTTGTAAAATTGAATTCCTAAATTCAATACTGGAAGAAGATTATTATTATTGAAGATTCTTTTTGCAGTAAACCAATCATAAACAAAACTCATTATGTTGTCATTCGTTTCTTTGTATTTCGATAAATTTGGTATTACTGATACAAAATTTCGTTCTGAAGGGATATAAATATTTTTGGTCTTTTTATAGATTTTTGAAGTTGGCTTTTTACGAATACTCTTTTTTAGTTTCTTTCCTTTGTACGTAATAGTAATGAAATCAGTTTCATATGTGAAAGAAGAGTTTTCATAAAAATAGTTGTCACTAATTCTGTGAAACTCTAATAATTGTTCTCTTACATCATATTTAAATTCACCGTCAAGTAAGTATCTTTTTTCAGCCCATTGACAAAAACTAATAATTTTTGCAATCGTACTTTTCCCACTACTTTGAGGTCCCATTAAGACATTGATTTTGTTTAACTCAATATCAACTTCTTTTATTGGTCCAATATTTTTTATTCCTATTCTATTCATTGTCTTAATGTTCGATTGGCAAAGATAAAAATTTCACGGTGATTACATGTTTTCTTGGTCAAATAAACTTACACATAACTTACTTATCTTTGAATTTTTTTTCTAAAACCTTCGCTTTTCTATCCAATTTTGGAATGTATTCGGATGGTTTTATACTTTCAAACATACCAAATATATTAATAAATCCTAATGTAGCAATAGCCTTTTTATTTGTGCTGTTTACCTTCAAAACAAAAACAAAAAAAATCCCTAAGCCTTCGCTCGCATCTTGCGAGTGAATGTATTGTTAAGCCTCTGGCTGATTATTTTATTTTTATTAAAAAGGCAGGATGCCCATTAAACACAAACTCGCAAGATGCAAGCGAGAGCGGAAACAATCCAAATGCCACCAGCAACTTTTTTATCGCTAGCTGCTAGAAGCCAGATGCCAGCAGCAAGTTCCCAAATCACAAACGTCAAGTCCCAAATCGCATCCGACAAGAGCCAAATCACATCTGACAAGACCCAAATCGCAAATGACTGAAACCAAATCACATCTGACAGAGACAAAATCACATCTAACACACCCCAAATCGCATCTGTCAAGTCCCAAATCACAAACGTCAAGTCCCAAATCATATCAGTCAAGAGCCAAATCGTATCCGTCAAGTTCCAAATCGCAAACGTCAAGTTCCAAATCGCATTAGGTATAATTTTATTTCAAAATTCCTTATCGGCATTTGAAATAGCCTCACCGGCATTTGAAGTTACCTCACCGGTATTTGAAGCAGACTTATCGGCATTTGAAGCAGATTTATTGGCATTTGAAGCCTACTAAACAGCATTTTTCCTTGGTTGCTTTCTTATCCAAACCATTTTTATGCAATCTTATGGCTGTTAATTATAAATAAATAAAAGGTGGGACGCCTACTAAAACCTCATTTGCAAGATGCAAATGAGTGTGGGAAGCTTTCGGAATTAATTAGCTAGCAATATCTTTTAGGTTCTCATGTAGGATGGGCTTCTTTTCAACCTTTGTAATGATGTATTTATTAAGCAACTACTTTCTTAATTTTAGTTGTAACACGAGGTCGTGTTGCAGATTTTGTCAACTGCATTTTTCGTCCTGTTGCCTTGTAATATGCAATTATTTCACTAATTTTTTTTCTGTCTTCAGTTGTCAAAGGTGTTGGGTCAACTACGAAGTTAATACCTGCTGGTTCTTTGATGTATCCCATTGTATTTTATAATTAAGTTGGAAAATATTTTCTAATAAGTTTTAATGCTTCTTGAGGGAAAATTATCATTTTGTGACCGCCAACATGTGTTGCACCTAAAGTTTTTTCGTAATGGTCAATTAACTTTGTCTTTGACGAGAAAGAAACAAAACCTTGATAACCCTTGTCCCATGAGGTCATACAAGTGAATGCAAACAAATTACCCGGCACACCTTCATAAAGTTTATTTTTACCTAAATTAAAAGGAGAACTTTCTATAAGATGTAAATAATAGTGGTCGTTGTAGTCGCTAATACTTAAAAGACCTTGAATAATTTCAGGGTTGTTACGAATTGTTAACTTAAAAACTTGTCGGTCGGTAAGTTTAAACTCGTTTGCCCAATTAAAAAGCCATCCGTTAATCTTAGTTACATTTTTTAAATCAACTTTTGTTATAGGGTGAACATCAGTAGGAAAACTGTCGCCTGAAATAGTATTAACAATACTGTTTGTAAGTTTATCAATTTCAATTCCTAAATGATATTTTGTTTGTTTTGCCACAGCCCAAATATACAATTAATTGTAATTTTTTACGAGAAAAAGTTTGATTTTCGGAGTTCTGCCTTCGCTTGTATCTTGGAAGTGAATTTTTAGTGTTTGCAACTATATTATTTAAATTTTTAATAAACTAAAGTAGAAATTTTAAGGACCACTATTCCATTAAAAGCGTGCGTGGGGTCGGCAAAAATCCCGAAAGCTTTCGGGAGGGCCAGCCCTGGCCTTGTGCATGGAAGCTAAGGACACTGAGCGGAGTCGAAGTGTTGCCTTGTCCCGCCTTGCGGGATTGTTTCTTTGGAATTTATACTGAGCGAAGCCGAAGTATCTAAGGAAAAAGAAAGAAGAAAAATTGAAGATGACTTTTTTGGGTCGACTAATTAAAAAGGCGGGACGCCCATTAAACCCTCACTTGCAAAATGCAAGCGACAGCGAATTTTACAAACCAATAAATTGGTTTTTTTATTGTGTTTTATTTCGTAGCCACGGTTTAGCTTCTCATATTATCAAATTGTAAAGGTACTTCAAAATCGTGTCCTCTTACCGCAGCCATGGTGTTTTGCAATTCATCAATTTGTTTGGCTGTTACCCTTACTTGGTCGTCCATAATGCTGGCTTGTACTTTTAGCTTCGAATCTTTAATAAATGCAATTACTTTCTTTGCTGTTTCTTTGTCAATGCCTTCTTTTATTGGCAAATCTTGTAATACTAATTTTCCACTCGAACGAGGTTCTTTGCTTAAATCAAGGCTTCTTACATCTAATTGTTGTTTGCTAAATTTACTCAATATAATATCTATTATACTGGTTAAAGCCATATCCTGATTGGCAGCAATTTTTACTATTTTGCTTTTTTTATCAATTTCAATACTGCATTCAGCATCTTTTAAATCGTATCTGTTTACCAATTCTTTTGCTGCAGTGTTTATTGCATTATCTATTTTTTGTAAATCTATTTTGGAAACTATATCAAAACTAGCCATATTTATATTTTTAAGTAAAAATTAAGGGATTAAACTTTTTAATTGGATTGCAAGATGGTAAATTTGATAAAGAAATTATATAAAAATGAAAAATATTTTTAAAATATTATCAATAGGGCTAATAATTATTTCATCTTGCGGTAAGGAAAATCCCATTAAAGTAGAAACGCCAATTAATACATTGGATACTATTAAAAATTTTAATGGAATATTGTTTCCAGTTTCGGGTAAATTAACACTAAACTTTGAGCATTACTTTGCCAATACTCCTATAATTTATGGTTCGCAAAATTATATTACCAATGCAAATGATACCATTACCATTTCTGATTTAGCATACCGTATTTCAAACATCCAATTATTTGATTTTAATAAAAAAACTTGGGTGGATGTGGGAACTTATAAGTTAAATCCTGGTCTTGATGCTTTTGAATATAAATTTACAATAAACAATATTCCGGCTGGTTTGTATAACAATATAAGGTTTAATATTGGCGTGGATAGTTTGCGCAATCATGTTGGCGACCAATCGGGCGATTTAGATCCTGCTTTGGGAATGTATTGGAGTTGGACAAGCGGATATGTTCATTTTAGAATTGAAGGACGAAAAATACCATCGCTACAAACTTTTAGTTTGCATATTGGTGGCAGCCCCAATGTGGTAAATAAAAACTTTGATTTGTTAAGTTATAAAGTAAAAGATTCATTGAAAGGTATTTCATTTGATATGAAATTAGACGTTAGTAAATTTTTTAACACACCTTTTTTGTATGATTTATCTGTTGATCCTTTGAATATTCACAATGAATTTGAGCCAATAATTAAACAAAAAATATTACCAAACATGCTAGGAATGTTTAGTGTTGAAAATGTAAAAGCAGATTAGTTTTTATGAAATATAAGTTTAAAATATTATTTTATTTTACAGTAATTGTCCTCCTTTTTGCTTGCACTAAAGATGTAAAAATAGAAAATCCAACAAGTGAATGGGATCAAACGCCATATATTATTCAATATCCATCTTTTTTAAATAAGGAAAGTAATCAAGTAAAATCTCCGGCTGATAATCCTTTAACTAAAGCAGGAGTGGAGTTAGGTAGAAAGTTGTTTTACGAACCCATGCTTTCTGTAAATAATTCTATTTCGTGTGCCAGTTGTCACAATAGCGCATTTGCTTTTTCCGATACTGTAAAATTTAGCAAAGGTGCATTTAACCAACCTACCACGCGCAATTCAATGCCGTTGTTCAATATTGCATTTCAAGAAAGCAAAGCCATTGATACCATTCATCGTTTTTTTTGGGATGGAAGTTCACCGTCTTTAGAAAGACAATCAATAGTACCCATTTTAAATCCTATAGAAATGGCCAGCGATTTAAAAGTTGTAATTGAACGACTCCAAACAAGTGCTGTTTACCCCAAATTATTTAAAAAAGCTTTTGGCACCGATTCCATTTACACCAGTTTAATTCAAAAAGCATTGGCACAATTTGAAAGAACTTTGGTTTCATTTGAATCGAAATACGATGAATATTTAGCAACAAAAAATTTCAATGTATTTACAGAGGAAGAAAAAAGAGGATATGCCCTATTTTATTCTGAAAGCAAACCATTAGAAAATATAAAAGGTGCTGATTGTTTTCATTGTCATGGTGCTGAAAAAAGTTTTTATATGACTGATTTTCAGTTTAAAAATAATGGATTGCAAAAAGAACTAACCGATTCAGGTTTATTTCGTATTACTAATAAAACAAATGATTTAGGAAAATTTAAAACTCCTAGTTTACGTAATTTAGCTTTTACTGCACCTTATATGCACAATGGAAGTAAACAAACGTTAAAGGATGTGATAGATTTTTATAATACCGGAGGTTTTCCATCGCCTTGGGTGGACCCAAATATAGGAAAACACCAAGTAACTGGAGGATTGCAATTAACCGAAGAACAAAAACAAGATTTAATTGCATTTTTATTAACCATGACCGATAATAATTTTGTAAAAAAAACTGAATTTACTAAACCTAACTAAATATTTAGGTTTTTAATATAGATATTAATAAAAACAATAAATAATATGAATAAAAAAGTACAATTAAAAAAAATAATAACCTTGCTTATTATTTTTTCAACAACAGTTAACTATTTAAAAGCTCAAATAACAAGTCTTTCATCTTGTTATTTTTTTCCTCAATCGGGCACATATACTCCATTGAGTGGGGGAACTACTGTTCCTGCAATTCATGTTGATGATGCTGCTTCTGGTATTTTGCCAATTGGTTTTAATTTTACCTATCTTGGAGTAACTTATAATAGTTTTTATGCATCTTCAAATGGTATTTTAACACTTGGTACTGCAAATGCAAGTTTAACTAACAATCTTGCAACTGGTGCTGGGCGACCAATTTTATCGCCACTTTGGGATGATTTACATGGTGCTTCAGGTGTAGCAAGTTACCTTACTACTGGTGCAACAGGAAGTAGAATTTTTACTTTTGAATGGTACAATTGGAGATGGTATTATACTGTAGGTTCTCCAACTATTTCTTTTCAGTGTAAATTATACGAAGCAACAGGTGCCATTGAATTTATTTATAGACAAGAATCTACTTCATTAAGTGGAGTAAACGAATCTGCTTCTATCGGTATTTCTGGGGTTTTAACAGGTTCTGGTAATTTTATTTCATTGAATAATAGTAGCACAGCTCCTACTGCAAGTACTACTACTGAAACAACAAATATTAATCTAAAACCCGATAATGGCCAACGATATGTATTTACACCATTAAATAATCCAAATCCAAATGGTGGGCTTACTGGTCCTCCACAACCACCAATTGCTAACTTTTATGCACCGGATACCGTTTGGATAAATAGCCCTGCTACTTTAATCAATACTTCAAGTTTCCAAAGCCGCGTATTTTGGGATTTTCCAAACGAAAATCCTTTACAAACCGGTTACTTCCGCCAAGCAGGATATATTGATACTGCTAGATTTACCAATAATATTACTTACACATTTACTAGCCCAGGGTTAAAATTGGTAAAGTTGTTGGCAGTAAATGATATTAGACGAGATTCTTTACGCGATTCAATCATTAAATACATTTATGTAGATACGCCAAGCCAAAGACCAATAGCTCAATTTATTACTTTTAAACGAATTATGGGTATTACAGAAGAGGCTCCATTTATTGATATATCGAGCAACGGACCAACGCAATGGGATTGGACTATTGACCCACCTTGTATAAGCTGTATTACAGATCCTGCAAATGGAATTGCAAATTATTTTGTAACAGGATCGGGCCAACCAGGAAACACAGTTGCCAGTCCACGATTAGCAGCATTTGACCCCGGAGTTTTTAAAGTTTGTTTGCGAGTTTGGAATTTAAGAGGAACGGATTCCATTTGTAAAAATAATTATATAAAAGTGGTAGAGGGCAATTATATGTGCTCAGGTTCGGGAGGATTTTCAAGTACGAAAGAAGAAGGATTTTTATATGGAATTAGTGGTCCTTACCAAACTTATGCAAGAAGCAGTTGGCCATCAAATTGCCCGGGTTTTACTATAAATCCTTGTGCTGATTCAATTACTTTATTTGTAGAAAGAATTAAAATGTGGCCAACAGATAGTATTATTATTTATAATGGCCCAGATAATACCTCTCCAAAATTAATTACAATTGGAGCTGGACCAACAGGTCAAGTACCTTTAACTGCTGCACAATCATTATTAAAAGGTGGAAATGCAATACATTTTAGATACAAACCAGGAACTGGTGCATTGCCTGGAGGTTACGATTCAGCTTCGTTTATTATACGTTGGTTAGCAAAACCAGCAAGTTATCCAAAACCAATTTCTAGAATAGAAATGCCTGATACGGTTTATTCTACTCAATTAATTTCGTATGAAGCAAAATCGACTGGAACATTAATGAAATATAGTTGGGATATAGATGGTAATGGAGCATACGATTCAATTTCAACCAATCCAAAACGTACTTATGTTATATCTGTTCCATCGCTAAGAAACGTGTGTTTAGTAACCTACAATTGTGTTGGATATGATACAGCTTGCAAACAAGTTGCTTTTTTACCAATCAATCGTCCACCAATTGCACGTTTTACAGTTGATAAAAACATTGCATTTAACACAGATACAATCAGATTCAAAGATCAAACTGCCAATGGAGTTGCAGCATGGAGATGGACTTTTATACCCGGAAATGTTCAATACTTAAATGGAACATCTTCATCAAGTCAAAATCCACAAGTGAGGTTAACAAGCCCAACACAATACACAGTAAGATTAACCGCTACCAATGCTTTTGGAGTAGATTCTATTACAAAATCGTTCTTTATTCAAATTAATGCATATCAAACTCCTGGAAATGGAGCTGCTTTTGCTTCAGTTGCTGATGCCACAATGGGTTTAAGAAGAGTGAGATTAGCTGGAATTGATAGTAGTTTCAACAATGCTACAGGTCCTTCATTTGAATATATAAACTCAATTTTTCAAGTTGGAAGTATGTATCGTGGAGGAAAATATGCCATTGTTTTAAACAGACCAAGAGCCGGAACCAATTTAGATTACAAGGTTTGGATAGATTTAAATTACAATGCAAATTTTGAAACAAACGAATTAGTTTTAAATAAAATTAATAATGGGGATGAGCAATTAAGCGATACTTTAACTATTTCTTCAACCCAACCATATGGTAATACAAGAATGAGAGTAGGAGTTGATTTAGCCAATTCAACACAATTTAATTCAGTATATGGTACAATAGGTTTATTTAAAGATTTTAATGTTTCAGTGAAGCAAGATTTAGTAAAACCAACAATTAGTTTAAATGGATCAAATGTAATCAGAACAGAAATTAACAAACTATTTGCCGATCCATCGGCAGCGGCATTTGATAATATTGAAGGAAACATAAGTAGTAGAATTCAAAAAATTTCAACAGTTGATACAACAAACATTGGCGTTTATAATGTTAAATACTTTGTAACCGATTATTCAGGTAATACTTCTGATACAGTATACAGAACAGTAATTGTAGAATTAAATAGCACAGGTCCTTCAATAACTTTAATAGGTTTAAATACTTTAAGAACCAATGTAAAAGAAACCTTTAACGATCCGGGAGTAATTGCTTTAGATAATACAGGAAACGTAATTACTAGCAATGTAATTACAACAGGTACTGTAAACACCAATGTTATTGGAACTTATACTAGAAGGTATACAATTACAGATGCATTTAATTTTACTACGTTTGTTGAAAGAACAATTATTGTTCAAGATACAACCAAACCAGTAATTACTCCTAAAGAAAGCCCATATTTACACCAAGTTGGAACTGTATTTAATCCAATTCAAGCCATTAATTGGTCAGATAATTACAATACTAAAGCACAGTTAAATCCTACCTATGTTGGTATATTAAATGAAAACATAATTGGTACTTACTTTATGGTTTATAATTTAGTTGATGAATCGAATAACAGTGCAAAAGAACTTAGATTACAAGTAAATGTAACTGACAAAATAAAACCAACTATTGAAGTTACCAATAACCCTTTATTTGTTGAAGTAAATGAAACTTTTGATGAAAGCGATGTAGTTGTAAACGATAATTACTGGCCTTTAACTGC
>CAMBYC010000046.1 GCA_945871875.1 Sphingobacterium thalpophilum | reverse complement strand
GGGCTGATTTCTTAAATCAACCCCTTTATATTTTAAGCTATTGTGTAATTATTATCTTAAAAACAACAACTCTCTGTATTTTGGTAATTCCCAATCAGAATCATCTACCAATAATTCTAATTTGTCTACAGCATAACGAATATTGTCATAGTAAGGTTTTACTTTTTCACAATATGCAATTGCTTTATCACGGCTAATAGATAGATTGTTTGCTTCTTTTCTGGCTTCAGTCATTTCTTCACACAATGTTTGAACCGTGTTTATGTGTTCAGAAATTTCATTTAATACCAAAAATTGTGCTTTATAAGTAGATGCTGCTGCACCAATGTCTTTTAATCCTTTGATATTGGTAATCAAAACATTTTGATAACGTATAGCTGATGGAAGTATATGATTCCCAGCTAAATCTCCAATTACACGACCTTCAATTTGTACACGTTTGATGTATTTTTCTAATTCAATTTCATGGCGAGCTTCCAATTCTGGATGAGTATATATGTTGTGTTTTTCAAAAAGCGAAAGTGCTTTTTCTGTAACCATAGCATCCAATGCTAAAGGGGTAGTTTTAACATTTGGTAAACCTCTGCGTTCTGCTTCATTTTGCCATTCTTCGCTATATCCATCACCTTCAAACAAAACAGATTTAGAAGATTTGATGTAATTTTTTATGACTTGCATGATTGCAACTTCTTTCTTATCACCTTTTTCTATCAAAGCATCCACCTCTTTTTTGAAGTTTCCTAAGGTTTCTGACATTATTGTATTCAATACAGTCATTGGATTTGCACAATTCGCCTCTGATCCTACAGCACGGAATTCAAACTTATTGCCAGTAAATGCAAATGGAGATGTACGGTTGCGATCTGTATTGTCTAACAACAATTCAGGAATACTTTTGTGAATATCCAATTTTAACATTACTTCATCTTGCTCATCAAATTTATCGCCTACACGGTTTTCAACTTCATTCAATACATTGGTTAAGAATTTTCCAATGTATGCAGATATGATTGCTGGAGGTGCTTCATTTGCTCCAAGACGGTGGTCGTTTCCTGCAGATGCAATTGCAGATCGCAATAAATCAGCATGGTCATGAACTGCTTTAATGGTATTTACGAAAAATGCCAAGAACATTAAATTGGTTTTTGGAGTTTTCCCTGGTGCCAATAAGTTAACACCCGTGTTTGTTGCCATACTCCAATTGTTGTGCTTTCCACTTCCGTTTATACCTGCAAATGGTTTCTCATGCAACAATACTTTTAATTTATGACGCTTAGCTACTCTTGTCATAATATCCATTAATAAAGTATTGTGATCTACTGCAAGATTCAATTCTTCAAAAATTGGAGCACACTCAAACTGAGCTGGTGCAACTTCATTGTGACGAGTACGAAGTGGAATACCTAATTTATATGATTCGTTTTCAAAATCACGCATAAATGCATATACACGCTCAGGAATAGAACCAAAATAATGATCTTCTAACTGTTGACCTTTTGCTGGAGAATGGCCAAATACAGTTCTTCCACACATAACAATGTCAGGACGGGCATTTGCTAAACCTTCATCAATTACAAAATATTCTTGTTCCCATCCTAATGTAGCATAAACATGGGTTACGTTACGGTCAAAATAGTTACATACTTCAACAGCATTTTTGTTTAAAGCTTCAATAGATTTTAGCAAAGGTGCTTTGTAATCTAAAGATTCTCCAGTATATGATACAAAGATCGTTGGAATACACAATGTTTTTCCATTTCCAATAGACATAATAAATGCAGGTGAATTTGGATCCCATGCAGTATATCCTCTTGCTTCAAAAGTTGCACGCAATCCACCACTTGGGAATGATGACGCATCTGGCTCTTGTTGTACCAACGCATCTCCATCAAATTGTTCTAAGGCTGATCCATCAGACTTTAAAGTAAAAAAAGAATCATGCTTTTCTGCACCACTTCCAGTTAATGGCTGAAACCAGTGTGTAAAATGGGTTGCTCCTTTAGCTTCAGCCCACTGACGAATACCAGAGGCAATTTGGCTCGCCATCGAACGGTCAATTTTATGACCAGATTTCATTGAGTTAACCAAACTCTTATAAGCTTCATCACTCAAAAACTCACGGGCTGTTTTCAAACTGAAAACATTCTCTCCAAAAATAGCTGTTATCTTAGATGATACCGGATCCTTGGCTAATGCACCGGCAGTTAAATTATCAATCGCTTTAAAACGTAGTGACTGCATGTAATGATTTTTTAGTATTACAAATTTCAGTCTTTTCTCTTAAATTTCATAATTAATGATAAAATATCTTTAAAATTTTTGTAATTAACTTATTAATACTTGCAATTATAACCATTTTTAACCTTTTGTAAGGGTGATATGATGCATTACTTTAAATATATATATTATTTTAATGTATTTTATTGGTAGAAAGCGATTTTATAAAAAGTGGCATAAATGATGCAAGTAAGAATGGTAATGCAATTGATTTATACCTTATAATTGCCCCAACATTTGGAATCGTATATCCAATAATTAACAACAACAATATGCTGAAATTCAAGCAAAATATAAAAAATATTGGCAATTTCCCTCTCTTAAATAGTAACAATCCAATACCAAATATGATTATTGGTATTATTAAAAAAGTCTCAATACAAAAAGGAAGATAACCCATCCCTCCTTCTCCAAAATATGGTCGCAAAAAAGCCATATTTACTGCCGATGGAAAATTATGTACAAACCCTGCAAAATCTGGCGTCAACTTAGGAACTTGAACCAGCGTTTTTCCTTGCAACTGTATAAATTCCCATTGTCTTTCTGCAACATATTTTGGAATATCTATTGAAGCAAATAAAAATTTACTCGTAAAAAATAAAATCAGACTTAAAATATTTACACCTAAAAAAAACTTCAAAGAAAATTTTGGATATATCATGCTCAATACCCAACTTAAAAATGCTGGTAAGAATGCAAATAAAATATTTGTGCGTAACAACAACAGCAGCAATAGAAAAAACAATATTGGGATGGATAAAATATATCTCCTTTCCATCACCAATCGCTCGGTATAAAAAATTATCGCACTTAGAGAAATTAAAATTAACCCCTCCTTATGGAAACCGCTTCCCCAAAAAACAACCGATGGTATTAAAAAAGATATTCCTATTGACAAAAATTTGTTTTTAAGTTTTTCTTCCAACACTCTAAACAAAAAAGCAACTCCAAAAAAACAAAGAAAATTATAGAAAATCAAGTTAACATAGTAATTCCCAGCACTAAATAAATTGAAAACTGCTGCCAATTTCACCATTATGGTAACTTTGATATTATTCCAATAGTTGTTTTGAGTTGAAAACAAATGGTATCCAGTGGAATTATTTGGCAAAAGATCTTGGATAAAAGCTTTAGGATTGTGTTTCAATAATTCAGTTTCTAGCAAACTTTCATTGAAAAATTTCCAAGTATCTGTAAGCCCTATATGTGGAGGTGGATGTGCATGTACATAACCGTAAGCAATACCTGCAACAATTCTAAATAAAAATAATCCAATCAACCAAGCTGAACCAATTTTGGATTTTTTGAAAAATGGAATATTGATTATCAATACTGTAGCTAACACTAAATAGCCAAAAAAAATAAAAAATGGCAAGTTTTTAAAAATTTTCGTAAATAATATGTGTCGAAGATAAGAATTAGTGCATATTGCAGCACCAATTTAATTTTGTGCATGCCAAAGATTCTTTTAGGTATATCGAGTTCGTTTTGTGCCAGTTTCCTAAAAGGTCAGGTTAGATATCTTGTGTCTAATGGATATGAAGTTGTAATAATCAGTGGAAGAGGTGACGAAATTTCACTTTTGGCAAAAGAAGAAAATGCTCGTTTGTATTTCGTGGATTTTACCAAAAAGATAAACCCATTTGGCGATTTGCTTTGTCTTTTTGCAATAATCCAAATTCTTTACAAAGAAAAACCAACCATCGTAAACGCTGGAAATCCTAAACCGGGTTTATTAATTATGATTGCCTGCTTTTTATTGGGTATAAAAAATCGAATTTTTACCCTTCATGGGTTAGTGAGTGATAGCCGCATTGGACTTGCTGGAACAATAATTAAATTGTCAGAAAAATTAACCTGTTTATTGGCACGAAAAATCATTGTAGTCAGCCCATCTTTATTGCAACATGCCTTAAAATTGAAACTTTTCTCAGAAAAAAAAGGATTTGTAATTGAAAAGGGTAGCTGTAATGGAATCAACTTAGATACATTTTCTTACAACGAGGCAACCCAGAATGCGAAAGAAACTCTCCTGAATAAACTTCTAATACCAAAAGATTCTTTTGTTATTGGGTTTGTGGGTAGATTAAATAAAGACAAAGGGATGAATTTATTGTTTGAAGCCTTTAATCGCTTAAAGTTAAAGTACAATAATATATATATGTTGATGGTTGGTCCTTTAGAGCCAGAAGACGCCTTCAATCAAAAATATATTGATCAATTGTTTACAGATAATCATATTTTTTATTTGGGCAAATTAAATGATGTAGCTCCTGTTTATGCTATGATGGACGTTTTTGTTTTGCCCTCTTTTCGGGAAGGTTTGCCTAATGTTTTAATGGAGGCAGCGGCTATGGGAATTCCAATGATTGCATCAAACATTAATGGTTGCATTGATATTGTTCATCAAGATTATAATGGAATTTTGTTTAAGAAAGGAGATGTAAACGAACTTACAGCCGCAATAGAAAAATATATTTTACATCCACAATTGGCAAAACTTTATGGAAGTAAGGGTAGAGCTTACGTTTTATCCCATTATTCTCAAGAAAAAATATGGGATGGTCAACTAAATGTGTATAAGTTGTTGATTGAATCAGAATAAGTTTTCTAAAGTAGAACAACTCGTTTTACCTTTGTACTTATTATGGCAACAACAGTTGAAGCAGCCCGTAAATTGGGATTAACCGATAACGAGTTTTTACAGATTCAAGAAATTTTAGGACGAGTACCCAATTTTACAGAATTGGCAGCCTACTCTGTAATGTGGAGCGAACATTGCAGTTACAAGAATTCTATTAAATGGTTAAAAACCCTCCCCCGTGATGGTAAGCGCCTGCTTGTAAAAGCTGGTGAAGAAAATGCTGGATTGGTAGATATTGGCGACGGAATTGGGGTAGTTTTTAAAATTGAATCCCACAACCACCCATCGGCAATTGAACCTTTTCAAGGTGCTGCCACAGGAGTTGGCGGTATCCACCGTGATATTTTTACAATGGGTGCTAGGCCTATTGCCGCACTGAACTCTCTACGTTTCGGAAACTTAAAAGAACAGAAAACCAAACACCTGCTTTCTGGTGTTGTTGAAGGAATTGGCCATTACGGCAATTGCTTTGGCGTACCTACTGTTGGTGGTGAAATATATTTTGAAGATTGTTACCATACCAACCCCTTGGTTAATGCTATGAGCGTTGGTATTTTAGAACCTGGAAATACGGTTAGTGCTATCGCACTCGGCACAGGAAACCCTGTATTTATTGTAGGTTCCGCTACCGGTAAAGACGGTATTGGCGGAGCTTCTTTCGCATCTGCAGATATTACCGAAGACAGTGCTAAAGATCTTCCTGCCGTTCAAGTGGGCGATCCCTTTCAAGAAAAAAAACTCCTTGAAGCTTGTCTAGAATTAATTCCAACAGGTGCTTTAATCGGAATGCAAGATATGGGTGCTGCAGGAATTATTTGCTCTACAGCTGAAACCAGTGCCAAAGGTGGTGTTGGTATGCGTATCGACTTAGAAAAAGTGCCGTCTCGACAAAAAAACATGAAAGCTTGGGAACTCTTATTGAGTGAAAGCCAAGAGCGAATGTTGATGATTGTGAAAAAAGGTAGAGAGGAAGAGGTTTTGCGCATATTTGAAAAATGGGAATTGCCTTGCTCCGAAATTGGCGTTGTTACTGATGATTTATTCCTTCGTTTTTATATGAATGGAGAATTGGAGGCGGAACTTCCTGCAGAAAGTATGGTTTTAGGTGGTGGAGCCCCTCAAAATAACCGTGAATACAAAGTTCCGTCTTATTTTGAAAAAATCAACGCTTTTAATCCTTCTACAGTTCCTATACCTTCTAATTGTAAGGAAATTGCTTCTAAGTTAATTGAGCTTCCAAATGTTGCTAGCAAAAGATGGATTTATACCCAATACGATAGTATGGTTGGTGCAGCAAATGCATCCACCAACGCACCATCTGATGCTCCCATTGTATCTATAAAAGGAACTAAAAAAGCATTGGCAATTACCACTGATTGTAATAGCCGCTACGTTTTTGCAGATCCTTACAAAGGTTGTATGATTGCAGTTGCTGAAGCTGCTCGTAATATCGTTTGCTCCGGAGGATTGCCATTAGGCGTTACCAATTGCCTCAATTTCGGAAATCCCTTCGATCCGGAAGTGTATTTTCAATTTGTTAACGCCATCAAAGGAATGGGCGAGGCTTGTCTCAAATTTGATACCCCCGTAACCGGCGGGAACGTGAGTTTCTACAACCAAGGTCCTGATGGCCCAGTTTTCCCTACACCTACTATCGGAATGGTGGGATTGTTAGAAGACATCAATCTTAAAATGACCTTATTCTTTAAAGAAGTTGGAAATCTTATCTATTTAGTTGGTGATTCTTCCGACGACATCAACTCATCTGAATATTTACATAAAATTTGTAAGGTTGATTATTCTCCAGCTCCTAGTTTTGAATTGGAGCAAGAATTTAATGTTCAACAAGCTGTTGCAATGTTGATTCGCGAAAAATTGATTCAATCTGCTCACGATATTTCTGAAGGCGGATTATTTGTAACCCTTTGTGAAAGTGGATTTTTTAATGGATTTGGATTTGATATTCAAACCGATCAAAATATCAGAAAAGATGCCTATTTGTTTGGAGAAGCACAAAGTAGGGTAGTGGTTTCAATAGACTATTCTTTACAATCGCAATTTGAACAAAAAATGGACAATTCTGGCGTTCACTTTACCCAATTAGGGAAAGTGACTTCAGAAAATATTTCCATAGATGGCGAATCTTGGGGCAATATGGAAGATTGGAAACATCAATACGATACTGCAATTGAAAAATTGTTGATTAATGGTTAGTTATTAATTATTGATTATTAATTGTTAATGGTTAATTGTTAATGTTAAAAAATGGGTATGCAAAAAGATGAGATGATTGTAGTAACTGGGGCGGCAGGATTTATTGGGAGTTGTTTAACAGGATATCTAAATACTTTGGGTTTTGAAAATATTGTAATGGTAGATGAGTTTTCACGTGAAGATAAAATCCCCAATTTAGAAGGAAAGCAATTTGTATACAAAATTGAACGTGAAGATTTTTTTAATTGGCTTAAAACAGAAAATCCTCAAATTGCTTCAGTTTTTCATCTTGGAGCTAGAACCGATACCACAGAATTTGATTATTCAGTTCATGAAAAATTAAATGTGGTTTTCTCAAAAAATATATGGAACTATTGTACAGAAAAACAAATTCCATTGGTTTATGCATCCTCAGCAGCTACGTATGGTGCTGGTGAATTTGGATATGATGACAACCACAATGTTGTAGAAAAATTACAGCCGCTTAATGCTTATGGCATTTCAAAAAATGAATTCGATAAATGGGCACTGATTCAAAATGATGCTCCTCCAGCTTGGTTTGGACTAAAATTCTTTAATGTATTTGGGCCCAACGAATTTCACAAAGCACGAATGGCTTCTGTGATTTTTCATTCCGTTAATCAAATAAAAGCATCTGGATTGGTAAAATTGTTTAAATCTCACCGTTCAGATTTTAAAGATGGCCAACAATTGCGTGATTTTATCTATGTAAAAGATTTGCTTAAAGTAGCAGTGTGGTTGATGGAAAACCAACCATTTTCTGGATTATATAACCTTGGTACAGGTATTGCAAGGAGTTTTGAAGATTTGGTTAAAGCCACATTTGCCGCATTAGATTTAGAACCTAATATCGAATTTATTGATATGCCTGAAGATATTCGGGACAAATACCAATATTTCACGGAAGCGAATATGTCTAAATTGAAAGCAGTTGGTTATAAAGATGATTTTTATAGTTTAGAAAATGGCGTAGATGATTATGTGAGAAATTTTTTATCGGAACACAAATATTATTAAATGACCAATCGTGTAGGGATCATTGGTGGAGGAAATTTGGGCGTTGCCATTGCTGAAGGGTTGGTAAAGAGCGGTTTTATAAAGCCAGAACATATAATCGTTACAAGAAGAAATTTTGCTGCAATAAAACATCTTGAGCAGCAAGGAATTTTAATATCAGACAACAATAATGAAGCAGTTGCTTTTGCAAATGTTATTGTTTTAGCTGTAAAACCTTTTCAAGTTGCAGAAGTTATTGAGGGAATCAAGCCAAATTTGACAGAAAATCATGTATTGGTTTCTGTAGTTACAGGTGTTACAATAGAAACAATAAGGAATTGTGTTGGTAATAATGTGAATTTGGTAAGGGCAATGCCCAATACCGCTATAGCCATACAAGAAAGTATGACCTGCCTTTGTTTTGATAAAATCAAATTAGATAGATTAGAATATGTGCAAGAGCTGTTCAATCAATTGGGAAAAGTGGTAGTAATTGATGAAAAATTGATGGATGCGGCAACTGTTTTAGGTGCTTGTGGAATTGCTTATGCACTTCGATATATCCGTGCAAATATTCAGGGAGGTATTGAAATTGGTTTTGATGCAGCTACAGCTTCGTTAATAGCCGCACAAACGGTGAAAGGTGCAGCAGAATTATTAATAAAAACCGGCAGACATCCAGAGCAAGAAATAGATAAGGTTACTACGCCCAAGGGTTGCACCATCGCAGGTTTAAATGAAATGGAGCATCAAGGATTTAGTTCTTCATTAATTAAGGGGATTTCTGCCAGTTTTGATAAAATAAAGCACAAATAGTAAATAAGTTTTATTTAATCCGCTCTTTTATAAAAGCCAATACATTTGAATATGCATCTTCTGTAGCTTCTTTATTGTAACGAGGATTGCTTGGATTCGCAAACGCATGTGGAGCTTCATATCTGTGTAAAAACAACTGTTTTCCAGCTGATTTCATATTTCCAGCAAATTCATCCACAACTTTTGGAGAAGGCCATTGGTCTAGATTTCCGAAAAACCCCAATACATCTGCATTCAATGTTTTTAATCTATCAACATTTTTTTCTGGTTGTCCATAATACATAATACATCCAACGGATTGTTTTCCGCCAATTATAGTAGATTGTAAGCTCCAACCACCGCCAAAGCACCATCCAATTGTAAATACTTTTGCTTTAGATCCAGCATAAGCGAATGTTGCTTTGATAATTTCTTCAGCTCTTTCTTTGCTTACACTTTGCATCGCTTTGCCAGCTTCTTCTTGTGTTGTGGCAATTACACCATCATACAAATCAATCGCTATTGCGTTAACGCCAAGATCGCGAGATAATTTTTCTGCTTCTTGTTTGATATAATCATTCATTCCCCACCATTCGTGAATCACAAAAATATAATAAGGGGTTGGTTTCGCAGCTTTAACTTCCCAACCATGGGCTTCTTTTCCTGTTGAAGTTTTTATATAGATATCTTTCCCTAATTCAGATACAAAATGAAAAGGTAAAGGCTCATCATGACTCATTACAAATGATTTGTCTGATGCGTTTCTTGAAAATGAAGTTGTAGCGTCAATTGCACAGCAAGAAAGATTTGTTTGGGCAACTGAAACCATTGAAAGCAATAGTAAAATAGGTAAAAAAAAGGCCTTTTTCATGTGTATATATTTAAGTTTTTAACAAGACTAGAGTATAAAAGTTCATTTATTTTTAATAGATTATCTGAATAAATAGTAAATTCGCCCGCCCTGCAGATGGTAAAACCATACAAACTGCCATAGGGTTTCTTTTAAAGTATTGCTATGGCTAAATATATATTCGTTTCAGGTGGCGTTACATCCTCATTGGGTAAAGGGATTATTTCTGCATCTTTAGCCAAATTACTTCAAGCACGAGGCTTAAAAGTAACTATACAAAAATTTGACCCCTATATAAATGTAGATCCAGGAACTTTAAATCCTTACGAACATGGAGAATGTTTTGTAACCGAAGACGGTGCTGAAACAGATTTGGATTTGGGTCATTATGAGCGTTTCCTCAATATTTTTACTTCTCAAGCTAATAATGTTACCACAGGAAGGGTTTATCAAACAGTAATAAATAAAGAACGTAAAGGTGCATTTTTAGGTAAAACTGTGCAGGTTATTCCTCATATAACCGATGAAATTAAGCGTAGAATGCGTTTGTTGGGTAATAAAGACTACGATATAGTTATCACGGAAATAGGTGGAACAGTTGGAGATATTGAAAGTTTACCCTTTATTGAAGCTGTAAGACAATTGCAATGGGAGCTTGATGATCAAGATTGTTTGATTATTCACCTTACTTTAATTCCCTATTTGAAGGCTGCAAAAGAGTTAAAAACCAAACCTACGCAACATAGCGTGAAGTTGATGAGTGAAAATGGAGTTCATCCTGATATCATCGTTTGTAGAACAGAATACCCTCTTTCTGTAGAAATTCGTAAAAAAATTGCCCTTTTCTGTAATGTAAAAACTGAAGCAGTTATTGAAGCTGCAGATGCATCTACAATATATGAAGTACCCTTGTTGATGATGAGGGAAAAATTAGACTTGATTTGTTTAAAAAAGCTCAATATTACTCAATACAATGAGCCAGAATTAGGGCGTTGGAAAGAATTTTTAAACAAATTGAAATACCCTAAAAGTAAAGTAAGTGTAGGTTTAATTGGGAAATATATAGAATTACAAGATGCTTACAAGTCAATTCTTGAGTCATTTGTGCATGCCGGAGCAATAAATGAGTGCACCGTAGAAATTATTAATATCCATAGTGAATTCATAATTGATGGTAATGCGGAAGAAAAACTTGGGATGCTCGACGGATTATTGGTTGCTCCAGGTTTTGGGAATAGAGGGATTGACGGAAAAATTGCTGCTGTAAAATATGCTAGAAAAAATAATCTTCCTTTTTTTGGAATTTGTTTGGGTATGCAAATGTCTGTAATCGAATTTGGACGAAACGTATTGCAATTGGAGGGTGCCCATTCTACAGAAATGGAACCTGAAACGCCTCATCCTGTTATTGATCTTATGGAAGTTCAAAAACAAATTACGGTAAAAGGTGGTACCATGCGTTTAGGTTCTTATCCATGCACATTGCTCCCAGGATCTTTGGCTGAACGCATTTACGGAACCACTCAAATCAATGAAAGACATCGTCATCGCTGGGAATTTAACAACGCTTATATCGAACAATACGAAGCAGCAGGTTTTCTTTTTAGCGGAAAAAATCTAGAAAGCGAATTGATTGAAATTGTTGAACTTCAAAACCATCCTTTTTTTATCGGAGTTCAATTCCACCCCGAATTAAAAAGTACCGTAGAAAACCCACATCCTTTGTTTGTTCACTTTATAAACGCTGCAAAAGATTACGCAGAACAGAAAAATATTGCCAAAAATATAACCCCTACAATGGAAGATTAAATAATTAAAAAACCTTTAATCATTACTCCTTTCCGTTTGTAAGTGCTATTTAATGTCTTTACTTCTATTTTGCTTATATTTGCCCCTCAAATTTTGATATGAATCTCGATAAAAATACTATAATTGGTTTTGTGCTGCTGATTGCCCTCTTTTTTGGTTATTTCTATTTTACCCGTCAAGGTCAACTTGAATTGGAAGCCAAACAACAAAAAATGCAGGATTCTATAGCCCGAATTTTGCCTAAAATGGATGCAAAAACTGAAATAAAAGATTCTATACAAGCAGATTCTTTGTATCGAGTTTCTACAGCCGGTGAATTTGTTGACGCAGTTTTTGGCAAAGAAGAAATTTCAGTTGTAGAAAATGAGTTGATGAAGGTAAGTTTTACCAACAAAGGCGGACAAGTTAAATCTGTTGAATTGAAAAAATATTTATCAAAAGACAGCATCCCTGTTGAACTTGGAGCAACAAGTTTTGATAAATTTTCATATAGAATTAATACTGGAACTTCAAAAATTGGGGAAACAGATGCACTATTTTTTAAACCAGGAAAGCTATCCAAAAATGCTGATGGAAGTCAAACTTTACTTTTTGAACTTTCTGATACCAGCGGCCGATCTGTAGTTCATGAATATGTAATTCATCCACAACAATACATGATTGATTGGAATATCATTTTAAATAAGGCAGATCAATTGTTGGGAAAGCATGCAATCGATTTAAACTGGCAGGTTAGAGCGGTTCAGCAAGAACAAGATATCTTAACAGAAAAAAGAGAAACCCAAATCAACTTATTGCAAAAAAATGGTTTTGATTATTTCACCATGAAAGATGGGTTAAGCGAAAAATGGGCAGAAGGAATGAAGTGGATTAGCGTAAAACAGAAGTTCTTTAACCACACCATAGTTTCAGTTAACGGATTTTCATCAGGTGAAATGAGCACTACAATGCCTGATGATTCTACTCACATAGTGGTTAATGCAATGAGTAACTTAACCATCCCTGTACCGGCTGGCTTAAATGCAACTATTCCTCTTAAATTGTTTTACGGGCCTAATGACTTTCAAATTCTTAAGTCCTATAACATGGAAATGGAGAATATGGTTAATTTGGGTCAAGGCATGTACGCATTTGTAAAGTATATCAACCGCTTCGTAGTAATGCCATTTTTTGATTTTATATCTAAATTTTTCAAAAGCTATGGCGTTATCATTTTGTTGTTGACTTTATTTATTCGTTTGATTACATCTCCTCTCGTTTATACCAGTTATTTAAGTGGGGCAAAAATGAAGGCTTTAAGACCAGAATTGGATGTGCTTAAAGCAAAATTAAAAGACGATCAGCAAGCTTATAGTATGGAACAAATGAAATTGTTTAGAACTGCTGGAGTAAATCCACTTGGTGGTTGTATTCCGGCATTATTACAAATTCCAATATTCTTTTCTCTTTATAGTTTCTTCAACTCAAATATCGCATTGAGAGGTCAAAGTTTCTGGTGGGCAAAAGATTTGTCTTCTTATGATCAAATCTTTACTTGGAATTTTTCAATACCTTTTATTGGCGATCACCTTAGTTTATTTACACTCCTTGCTGTATTTACCAACTTGCTCATTTCAATTTACAGCATGAATATGACCCCAGACCAAGACAATCCAATGATGAAATATATGCCTTACATATTTCCAGTGATGTTGTTGGGTATGTTTAATGGGTTACCAGCTGCATTAACTTGGTATTATACTATTTCAAACATTATTACATTGATTTTCCAATTTGTAATTCAGAATTACATTATAGATCACAACAAAATTTTAGCACAATTAGAGGAAAATAAGAAAAAGCCAAAGGTTAGACCAAAATGGCAAGATAAAATGGAGCAAATGCAGGAAACACAAAAGAAACTGGAAGAAATGAAAAAGAAATCATCTAAAAAGTAATAGACTTTAACAGATTTTTATTCTTATACTTTCTATATTTCATTATCTTACCACAAACCTTCATTATGGCAAGATATTTGTTGTTGTCTTTTCTTCTTTTAATGGTACAATTTGTTGAAGCACAAAAGTTATTGTCTGAAGGGTCTATACAATATACTATATCGTTAAAAGAAGATTCAAAAGACACAGTATTGGCAAGCTACTTTAAGGGGGCATTGTCAGTTGTATATTTGAGAGGGTCCCAATCTAGAACAGATATCAAAACCGCATTAGGCGTTACCACTTCAATTTTTAACAGTAAAACAAACGAAGGCGTAATTTTGCGTGAATTTCAATCGCAAAAATTGTTAATTCGTATGAACGCTGCAAATTGGGCTGAAAAGAATAAAAAATTTGAAGGAATTGTTTTTAAGCCTACAGGAGAAAAAAAGGTTATAAATGGTTATGCATGTGAAAAAGCAATTGCACAACTTAAGGATAGTACAAGTTTTTCTGTGTTTTATACAAAGGAATTAGCAACAGAAAATAAAACTTACGAACCTCAATTCACGGGGTTGTCAGGTTTCCCCGTTCAATACGAATCTGTTATGGGAGACTTTACTATTCAATTTACACTTTCTGCAGTAAGTTTTGATCCAGTCCCAATTCAGCGGTTTGCAATCCCACTTAAAGGATATAGAGAAATATCTTTTGACGAAAGTTTAGAATCAGCAAGAGGGAAGCAACAAAAAAATTAATGATTAGGTTGTGAAGGAGTTTTGAACCTATTAAAAATTGACACCTTTGTTTTTTGAGGAACAACCCATGTAACATTTCTTTTTTGATAAGTTACAATAGAGTTAGTAATTACAGATGTTGGTGTACGTTGTATATTTAAAATTTTAGATCCACTGTATTGAAATCCTGAATGTAGCGATAATCTAAGATCAGATTTGATAGAAGAGAATACGTTAGATTTTTTAATAGTTCCGTTTGTACCATCTATGCCAAAAACATAGATTGAGAAACTAATCACAATAAGTAATAAGAGTGTTGGTTTGATAAAAGGGTTCGGTATGGTTGTAGGCATTTTCATCATTATTACAAAATTAACAAAAACTATTCCATAAAAAATAGTTGCTTGTTGCAAATAAATAACAATTTTAACATAAACTGTAAAATATCTAGATTATTTTATTTTTTTCAGTATTTATATTGACCTATTTTGCATTAACCTACGTAAAATGAATACACAATCTTATCGCGAAGATCCCGAAAGTATAAATGAACTTCTTCAACAATATGAAAATCTTAGAGCAGGAAGAAAAATTAACTTATTGTATGAAGATGCATTTGAGCAAATAATTGACCATTTTGATGACCAAGATGATTTGAAAAATGCACTAGAAGCCGTTGATACAGGTTTAACATATTATCCCTTTTCTTCAACACTTACGGTAAAAAAGGCTGACATCATGATTTCATTGGGAAAATACCAAGAGGCTTTGCTTCTTTTGGAAAATAACCCTCTATTAGATAAGAATGATTTGGCAATTTATCTAATCAAAACCGAGGCATATTTAGCATTAGAAATGCCCATAAACGCTGCTCAACTTTTAGAAGATGCAATTCGCCAACTTGATGGTGATGACAGAATAAGTTTATTGATGGATCTTACAGACGTATTTGACGATTATGAAGCGTTTGATAAATTGTTCGACTGTTTAAAACTTGTTTTAGAATTAGAACCCAATCATGAAGAGGCTTTATATAAAATTTGCTTTTGGACAGATTTTACAGGCAGAAATGAAGAAAGCATCCGTTTGCATTTGGCTATTATTGACGATTTTCCCTACAATGAATTGGCTTGGTTTAATCTTGCATCTGCTTATCAAGGCATAAAATTGTATGAAAAATGTATTGATGCTTATAAGTTTGTTGTAGCTATTAATGAAAAATTTGACTATGCTTACCGCAATATGGCAGATGCTTTTATTCGTTTGCGTAAGTTTAAAGATGCCATAGAGGCTTTAGAAACCGTTCTACACTTATCTCGGCCCGAAGATGTAATTTATGAAGCTCTTGGCCATTGTTATGAGCAACTGAAAAAATATACTCCAGCCAGACAATATTATAGAAAAGCATCAAACCTCAATACTTCAGATGTGCAATTGTATTATAAAGTTGCCAAAACTTATATGAAAGAGTCCAATTGGTTGCAGGCTATAAAATTTATAGAACAAGCTTTATCTAAGAGCAAGTACAATCCAACTTTTAATTTGGCAATTGGAGAGTGTAAAATGCATTTAAAAAACTTTAATGAAGCTGCATATCATTTTAAGTTGGTATTGAAATATAAGCCCAAAATGATTGCCGGTTGGGAAGCCTTAATTAAATGTTTATATGCAGATAAAGAATATTTAGCAGCAGAAGCTTTAATAAATATTGCCGATGACAAATTGGGTAAAAAGCCATTGTTTCAATATTATCGGAGTGCCATCTTATTTGCCAAAGGGAAATCAAAAGAAGCATTATTGCAATTAGAAGAAGCAATTGTTAGTTCTCCCAAGTTGTTAAAAAAGTTTATAGATTTTAACCCTTTTATCATGCAAAATCAATCTGTGGTTGAATTACTGTTAAGGTTAAAAAGAAATCGCATTTAATGGGTTACAATTAAGTTCAAGATTGAAGGTATAAATATTGTATAAGATTGAATTTTCATATTTTTGCACTACCAAATATATTTACAAATGAATTATGAAATTTCTAATATCCCGCACAGACCACTCAAGCCTAGGAAAAGTGGTTTAACAATGGTAATGGATAAAGGATTAAGTGTTGAAGAAGCAAAGAATTTTTTAAGTGTAGCTCATCCACATGTAGATATTATCAAATTAGGATTTGGAACATCTTATGTAACCCTGAATTTAAGAGAAAAAATTGAATTGTATAAGTCATACAATTTGCCAGTTTATTTTGGTGGTACTTTGTTTGAAGCTTTTGTTATTAGAAACAAATTCAACGATTATATAGCTTTGTGTAAAGATTTTGGTATAGACTATATGGAAGTGAGTGATGGTTCGATCACCATTCCACAAGCGGAAAAATGCGGTTACATTGAGAAATTAGTGAAGTTTGGTACTGTTTTAAGCGAAGTAGGCAGCAAAGATGCTGAACATATAATTCCACCTTACAAATGGATCGAATTGATGCGTTCTGAACTTGAGGCAGGTTCATCTTATGTGATTGCGGAAGCAAGAGAAGCTGGAAACGTAGGAATTTATAGGGGCAGCGGAGAGGTTAGAGAAGGATTGGTGCAAGAGATTTTAACACAGATTGATGCAAATAAAATAATTTGGGAAGCTCCACAAAAAGCACAACAACTTTATTTTATTGAACTAATTGGTGCAAATGTAAACCTCGGAAATATTGCTCCTAATGAACTCATACCCCTTGAAACCATGCGTATTGGACTTCGTGGAGATACTTTTCACTTGTTTTTGGATAAATTGGGAGAATGAGAAAATTTGGATTAATCGGATTTCCGCTTTCACATTCTTTTTCTAAAAAGTTTTTTGCCGAAAAGTTTTTTGCATTAAATATTGATGCCGAATATGAAAATTATGCAATTCCAGAAATCGGTGGTTTAAATGATATTTTAAAAATTGCACAATTAGAAGGCTTAAATGTAACCATTCCTTACAAAGAATCAGTTGTTCCGTTTTTACATCACCAATCTGATGTTGTGCAATCAATAGGAGCCTGTAATTGTATTGCTATAAGAGAAGGGAAACTTTTGGGTTACAATACCGATGTAATTGGGTTTGATGAAACCTTTTCACCACCATTGCAGTACCACCATCAAAAGGCATTGGTTTTAGGTACTGGCGGAGCCGCTAAAGCTGTTCAATATATACTAACCCAAAAAAATATTGAATACCTTAAGGTTAGTAGAACTGCTGGTAATGGACAAATTAGTTATTCAGACCTAAATCAAGATGTTTTATCAAATTATACCGTAATAATAAACACTACCCCGTTGGGTATGTTCCCCAATATAAACGATTGTCCACCAATTCCTTACGAATATATTGGGGCAAAACATTATTTATACGATTTGGTTTATAATCCAGCAGTTTCGCAGTTTTTAGCAAAGGGAAAAGCACAAGGTGCAATTACCGAAAACGGTGCTAAAATGCTTGAAATCCAAGCAGAAGAAAGTTGGAAAATCTGGAATGGCTAATCTTCATTTTTTATAATTAGCTTTTGTAAAATTGCTTTTGCTTTTGCGAGTTGTGCCTTACTTGTTCCTTCGCTTATCCCCAATATTTCTGCTATATCTTTGTGCGTATATCCCTCAATAACCGATAAGTTAAAAATTGTTTGGTAGTTTTCGGGTAGTTTTTGAACCAAAGACAATACTTCGTTAGCTGCAATTTCTTCTAAAACCGATAAATCCATTTCATTGGGTAAACTTTCCTCAATTTCTGATGTGGGGTTGGTAAATTGAATTTTATTGTAATGGTCGATGGCCGTTCGTATGAAAATTTTTTTTAACCATCCTTCAAAAGAACCCTCCGCTTTATAGCCCTGTAAATTATTGAAAACTTTAATAAAGCCTTCTTGCATAATGTCTTGTGCATCATCTTTATTGCCAGAATAGCGTAAGCAAATTCTAAGCATTTTTGGAGCAAAAGTTTTGTATAAAATCTCTTGAAATTTTCTATTACCCAATTTGCAACCTTCAATTAGTTCTGTTTCTGCTTTTTTATTTGGGGGTAGTAAAGACATTATATTGGATACTTTTTTCTACATTTCTTTATTTAAAAATTGAATGAGTTTTTCCATTGCTTTTTTACGATGACTATAACTGTTTTTCTCAGCACTTGTCATATTTGCAAAGGAAGTAGATGCACCATCGGGTATGAAAATAGGATCATATCCAAATCCTGAGCCACCCATTTTTTCGTATGCAATTGTTCCGTTGCAAATGCCTTCAAACTGGAATTCCCGCCCTCCTAAATAAATAGAAATTACGGTCCTAAAACGTGCGTTTCTGTTGTCATTACCTTTAAGTGCATTCAAAAGTTTTTCAATGTTAGCAACTGAAGATGATGGTTCTCCGGCATATCGTGCACTAAAAACACCAGGAGCTCCATTTAATGCTTCCGTCTCTAATCCTGTATCTTCACTAAAACAATCTTGCCCAGTGAGTTGAAAAATAGTAAGCGATTTCTCACGAGCATTTTCTTCTAATGTAAAATGGGGTTCAGGAATGTCCATAAAAATACCCGCTTCTTTAAGCGTGATGATATTCCAGTCTTCGTGTAAAAAAGAACGAATTTCTGATACTTTATACTCGTTATTGGTAGCAAAAATAATAGACTTCATATTTTTAATTTATAAAGAAAATGCTTGTTTAAGTGCATTCCAAAGGTTAATTTTCAATGTTTTGTCTTTCTCTAACTTGTCTAACGCTGGAGAAGAAATGTAAGTTATTTTGTCAAAATTTTGCAATTGAAAATGCGGAAACATTAAGGGGAGTCCAATTTCCGAAGGTGAGATTCCAAAAAGTAAAACAAAAGTTGGGCTATAAGTACTTGATAACTCTTTGTAATTGGTATTTTCTCGATTAAAATATATCAATTTTACATCTTGGGAATTGATTTTACAAGCCAATAAAATGCTATTCAATAGCGCCAATTGAGATGCATTTGCATCAATAGCTGTGTTTACAGAGGTAATTACAATTAGTTTTATTGTTGTATTATCCAATACAGACAAAGGTTTAGTGGTTTTTTCCTCAATTCCATACAATGAAGAGCCAAAGAGAATTGCAATTGCTTCGGGAGCAAGCGGGTTGATTTCTTGAGACATATTGATACTAATGATTGTTAGTTTTTTTGTTTCTTTGCATCAAATTTAATACTTTATGTTTTCTATAAATGATTTGGAAATAACAAGGGTAGAAAGAACAAGAGTTAACGACCAACCGCTTGTGAATGTTCCTTTTGGGAAATACTTTACTGATCACATGCTGGAAGTTGATTATGTTGATGGGGCTTGGCAAAAACCTGTAATTAAACCTTATGCACCAATATCTTTTGAGCCATCTTTAGCCGCACTGCATTATGGCCAAGCAATATTCGAAGGCATCAAGGCATATAAAAATGTGAACGGTGAAGTTGCAATTTTTAGAGGAATAGATAATTTTAAGCGTTTTAATGTATCTGCAACTAGGCTTCAAATGCCAACTGTGCCAGAGGATGTTTTTATTGGAGGGATGAATGCATTGGTAAATTTAGACAGTTTGTGGATTCCTATGGTAAGTGATCATTCATTGTATATTCGTCCGTTTATGTTCGCTACAGATTGTTTTTTAGGGGTAAAGCCATCAGAAACCTATAAGTTTTTCATTTTATTAAGTCCAGCAGGGCCATATTATGCAGCACCATTAAAAATTTTAGTAGAGCAACATTATGTTAGAGCAGTAAGAGGAGGCGTTGGATATGCAAAAGCTGCAGGAAACTATGCTTCAGCATTGCTGGCTACAACAGAAGCAAAAGCAAAAGGATTTGATCAAGTATTGTGGACAGACCCATTTGAGCACAAATATGTGCATGAAATGGGGGTGATGAATGTGTTTTTCATAATAGGAGAAAAAGCATATACACCATCTTTAGAAGACGGAACAATATTAGCAGGAGTTACGAGAGATAGTATAATTGTGTTATTGAGAGAAATGGGGTTCGATGTTGTGGAGGGAGCAATAAATATTGATATGATTGTAGATGCGTATAGAGCAGGGACTTTGCGAGAGGCATTTGGAACGGGGACAGCTGCAACGGTATCAATGATAAAAGAGCTACATTATCAAGATGTTGAGATGAAATTTGATATAGATACTTGGACGGTATCACCTGCATTGAAAACAGCATTAACAGACATCAGACAAGGTAAAACATCCGATAGGTTTGGATGGATGTATACGGTGTAAAATATTCATTAATTATAAGTGAGGGTAAATTTTAAAATAATTTCAAATATTTTTTTGTAAATAAAAATAATTTGTTACTTTTGCCCTCCCGAAAAAAATCTGGGAATAATGCCAACTATTCAGCAATTAGTAAGAAAAGGAAGAGAAATTATCAGGGCGAAAAGTAAGTCGAGGGCTTTGGATGCCTGCCCGCAGCGCCGTGGAGTTTGTACACGTGTATATACAACTACGCCAAAGAAACCAAACTCTGCTTTGAGAAAAGTAGCTAAGGTTCGTTTAACGAATAAAATTGAGGTTATTGCCTATATCCCAGGAGAAGGTCATAATTTACAAGAACACTCGATTGTGTTGATTCGTGGTGGAAGGGTAAAAGATTTACCTGGAGTTAGATACCATATTGTAAGAGGAAGTTTGGATACTGCCGGTGTGAAAGATCGCAAGCAGAGCCGTTCTAAATATGGTACCAAAAAAGCAAAAGCAAAGAAATAATATAGCCATCCTATATAATTTGATTATCAATGAGGAAAGCAAGAGCAAAAAAATTACCGTTAGCACCAGATCCTAAGTTCAATGATGTTCTGGTTACCCGTTTCATCAATAACTTGATGTGGCAGGGAAAAAAAGATGCGTCTTTAACCATTTTTTATGATGCTTTAGACAAAGTATCAAAAGTAACCGGAGAAAACGGTTATGAAATTTGGAGAAGAGCATTACAAAATGTTACCCCAGCTGTTGAAGTTAGAAGCCGCAGAATTGGTGGAGCAACCTTCCAAATACCATCTGAAGTACGTCAAGATAGAAAAATATCTTTGAGCATTAAATGGCTCATTCGATTTTCTCGCGACAGAAACGGAAGAAGTATGGCAGATAAATTATCCAACGAAATCATTGCTGCAAGCAAAGGTGAAGGTGGAGCATTCAAGAAAAAAGAAGATACACACAAAATGGCTGAAGCCAATAAAGCTTTCGCTCACTTCAGAGTGTAAGAACAAACATATCAACTTAATTTATCCCGTCTTAGTTCAAGACGGGATTTTTTTATAATACAAATATTTTGGTTAATCATTTCATAACATTGATAAACTAGTAATCTGATTTCAATGTTACCATAATTTGTAGTAACTTTGCCCACTTAAAAACTTAACCAAATTAGTCATGGCTGATTTAAAATTTCAACGAAATTTCGGTATCGCAGCGCATATTGATGCAGGTAAAACAACCTGTACAGAACGTATATTATACTATACGGGAATGTCTCACAAGATAGGAGAGGTGCACGATGGTGCAGCTACAACAGATTGGATGGAACAAGAAAAGGAAAGAGGTATCACCATTACTTCTGCAGCCGTAACTTGTTTTTGGAACTATCCTACATTAAAAGGAGAAATTTTTGGAGACACCAAAAAATACAAATTCAACATTATTGATACTCCAGGTCACGTGGATTTTACGGTAGAAGTTGAACGTTCTATGCGTGTATTGGACGGTTTAGTAGCATTGTTTTCTGCTGTTGATGGTGTTGAACCACAATCTGAAACAGTTTGGCGCCAGGCAAACCGTTACAAAGTACCTCGCTTGGGTTTTGTTAACAAAATGGACCGTGCCGGAGCAGATTTCCTAAATGTGGTAAAACAAATTAGAGAAATGCTTGGTGCAAAATCAATTCCATTGCAGTTGCCAATTGGTGCTGAAGATGATTTCAAAGGAATTGTTGACCTTATCACCATGAAAGGTGTTATTTGGGATAATGCAACTCAAGGTATGACTTACTCAGAAATTGCAATTCCTGCAGACATGCAAGAAGATGCTGATTACTGGAGAACACAATTGATTGAAGCAATTGCAGAATATGATGATAATTTGATGGAAAAGTTTTTTGAAGATCCAAATTCAATCACTGAAGACGAAATTCATATTGCGGTTCGTAAAGCAACCATCGATATGAGCATCGTACCTATGTTGTGTGGATCAGCTTTCAAAAACAAGGGTGTACAAACAATGTTGGATTGTGTTGTAAGATACTTGCCTAGTCCATTGGATATTGAAGGAATTAGAGGTTTAGATCCAGAAACTGGCGAAGAAATTATCCGTCAACCTAATGCAAAAGAACCATTTGCGGCTTTAGCGTTCAAAATTATGACAGATCCATTTGTGGGTCGTTTGGCATTTTTCCGTTGCTATAGTGGACGTTTAGATGCAGGTTCTTATGTAAGAAACGTAAGAAGTGGTAAAAACGAGCGTATCAGTAGAATTATGCAGATGCACGCAAACAAACAAAATCCTATTGATTTTATTGAAGCGGGTGATATTGGTGCAGCAGTAGGTTTCAAAGAAATTAAAACGGGAGATACTCTTTGCGATGAAAATAATCTTATCGTATTAGAAAACATGTTTATTCCAGAACCGGTAATCTCTATTGCAGTTGAGCCAAAAGCACAAGCTGATGTAGATAGAATGGGTATGGCAATTGCAAAGTTGGTAGAAGAAGATCCTACATTAAGGGTTAAAACTGACGAAGAAACTGGTCAAACAGTATTGAGTGGAATGGGCGAGTTGCATTTGGAGATTATTGTTGATAGAATGCGACGTGAATTTAAAGTAGAAGTAAACCAGGGAGCACCTCAGGTAGCCTATAAGGAAGCTTTCAATGCAACTATTGAACACCGAGAAGTTTTGAAAAAGCAATCGGGTGGTCGTGGTAAATTTGCTGATATCTATTTTGAATTTGGACCAGCTCAAGAAGAGTGGTTAAAAGAGAATGCAGGTAAGCAAATGCAATTTGTTAATGATATTCATGGTGGATCAATTCCGCGTGAATTTATTCCAGCTATCCAAAAAGGATTTGAACAATCTATGGGAAGTGGAGTGTTAGCAAATTATCCAGTAGAACACATGCGTGTAAGAATTTTTGATGGTAGTTTCCACCAGGTTGACTCTGATGCTATGTCTTTTGAACTTTGTGCAAAAGCTGGATTTAGAGAAGCTGCTCGTAAAGCAAAACCTGTAATATTAGAGCCTATCATGAAAGTGGAAGTAATTACTCCAGAACAATACATGGGAGATGTTACGGGTGATCTTAACAGACGTCGTGGAATCCTTGAAGGTATGGATAGCCGTGCAGGAGCTCAAGTAATCAAAGCAAAAGTTCCTTTGAGTGAAATGTTTGGTTATGTAACACAACTTAGATCTATGTCGTCTGGTCGTGCTACTTCTACCATGGAATTTTCTCATTATTCAATTGCGCCAAATAACATCGCAGAAGAGGTTATTGCAAAAATTAAAGGGAAAAATAGCTAATAT
>CAMBYC010000045.1 GCA_945871875.1 Sphingobacterium thalpophilum | reverse complement strand
TTTAATCCAGCCAATAGAACCTTTGAAGCACCGGTTACCCAACAAGTCGAGGCATTTGAAACCAACACAACAACTTTAAAATCAGGGTTGCAATTGTTGCCAGATAAAATTCCGGCACAAATACATTCAACTTTTATAATTGCAGAAACCAATCGTGGTTTTATCGTAATTCACCAGCAATTGGCACACGAAAGGGTGTTGTATGAACAATTGTCGAAAGCCATGAATGGTTCGGCAATTGCTACACAACAGTCTTTATTTCCTACAACCCTCGATTTAAATGCAACCGATGCGGTTTTATTGGAAGAATTGCTGCCAGATTTGTTGATTGCGGGGTATATGTTAGAGCCCTTTGTGAAAAATTGTTTCATCATTCGCGGAACACCTGCGGGTATTGAACTCGGCAATGAAATACTAACTATTGAGAAAATTCTAGAGCAGTATAAACATTTCAGTAACGAATACAATTTCCCGCAAAGAGAAAAACTGATACGTTCGTTGGTGGCACAACAATCCATCAAGAGTGGTAAAATACTAACACCATTCGAAATGCAACAATTAACGGAGCAATTGTTTGCCACAACACAACCCAACAGTGCACCAAATGGAGCTCCAGTATATTTGGAGTTTAAAAATGATTATTTATTGGATATGTTTCATCAATAATGCTCAATCACTTCATGTAAAAACTGGGCTACCTGGTTTCTGATAACAGATGCAGGTTGAACGTGGTTGTTTACCAGTACAGAAAAGATCAAAACTTTGTTTTTTCTGGTAATCAAATAGCCACTCAAGGCATTAACACCAGTTAAAGAACCAGATTTAGCGTAAATTCTGGTGCTGTCGGCTTTATAAGCTGATCCTAAAGTTCCCGTACCGCCGGTTGGTAGAATGGTGGCAATTCGATTAATACCAAATTCTTTTTGCATTTTGTTTAAAATCCACACAAAATCCCTTGGCGTAAAGAGGTTGTAACGGCTTAATCCGCTGCCATCAACCCAACGAGGCAAATCTGGAAAACCAGACAAATCGTTTTTCAGTAAATCTTTAATAGTTGCACCAGATTGTAAACCCGTTCCCAATGCTTTTCCAGCCATCAATAAAGTTTGTTCGGCAAAGAAGTTATCGCTGCGGTGCATCATTGGTTTTAAAAGGGTATCCAAAGGTATACTTACTATTATTTTAATGTCACCTTTTGGTAAATTACCCGAAAAAGGAAGAATTTTAACGTGCAAACTATCATAAATCATTTTCAATGCAGTTTCAATTCCATTGGTTACAAATGGAATTTCAGTTTCTCCGTGAGTTTCATTCCCTTCAAAGATGGTGAAATTGTTTGCGTTGATGTCACGTTTCACATTAAAAACACCATTAGCTGCAGGCTTTCCAAAAGTAACTTCACCATCAGGTTCTGGGTCTGCATATATAAAAGTGTCAATAGTATCAGCGGGATTAGATGGTGTTTCTTTTTTGCCTTTCACTTGAAACCAGCGGTATAAATTACCGTAAATTGGCAATGGACTTCTTTCTACCATGTAATCTTCGTTGTAATCGTCCCAACTCCAACCTTTTCCCAATGCTTTTTCGTTCCAAGTATCCAACATGTACAAAGGTTTTGTTGTAGATTTTAGAAAATTCGCAACCGGTTGGCTGGCAAAATCTTTATGTAAAAAACTAGGGTCACCAGTTGGTATTAGAAAAATGGCGGTATCTGTAGAAATGTATTGAATACCGGTAAGATTATTGCCGATGAATTTCATTCCAGCGTAACAACTAATAATTTTTGTATTAGAAGCAGGAATAAAATATTTATTGGCTTGATAGTTATAGAGGAAATCATCATTTAAAGGGTCATAAATTGCGATTCCGGTATGTGTGTTTGAGAAAACCTCGTTTTTAAGGATGTTTTTTTTAGCAGATGACTGTATAAAACGGGAAGAAGAGCAGCTTATGGTACCTAAAAAGGTGATGAGTATGAATAAACGAAACGACATAAATAATGGTTAATGGTTAATGGTTAATTATTGTCTATTTATAGCAAAAATTAAATGGATACAATTTAAATCAAAAAAAACAATTAACAATTAACCATTGACCATTAACCATTAACAATAACTACCCAAATTTTCTCTCTTGTATTCTGAGCCAGCGTTCGGGGATTTCACGGTTACAAGCACAAAGGTAATCTTGGTAAGAGCAGGCGGTAAATTGGTTTTCGCCAATTTGCATCCACCAGCGGCCAGTTTTTTTGCTTTGTAGAAATATACAGTCTTCTTCATGAAATCTTGTATGAAGTGTATGGAAAGCATTAGTATCAGAAAGATTGGTTTCATTAATTCCAATGTTTCTGCCGTCAATAAAATACCAAATCATTTGGGCAATTTGTTTAGCGGCAAGATTAAAAACATCTTGAGCAGCTTGGTAGCCGTAAATTCCAAGAGTATTTAATTGAGGGTTCATGCCGGCGTATTTTGTAAGGGTACACATTTCTTCACCGGTTAAACCGTTTGGAGAAATGGAGGCAGCCGGAGCTGCGGCGTGTTGCATTGCCGCAATATCAATTGATAGCATTTGAGAATTTCTGAAAATCGGCTCCATTTCTTCAATTGCGTTACGAACATGTCCAACACGGAAACAATCGAACCGGAGTTTGTCCATGGTTTCTAACATATCGGGGTGTACGAGGTAACTTTGAAAACCTATATGGTTGTAATGTTTGATGAAATTGGGTTCATCTGTTAAAATATGCATCAAGAAATGTTCTGCACTTGGAGTACTTTCTACACCCAAATCAATTAATGCATCAATACAAACCGCATCTATTGAGGTTTTTGCATGTCGATATACTTCATATTGTGCGATTGTGATATCATGTGAGCCACCAAGAATGATTACCGTTTTTCCCATTTCAACCAACTCTGAAACTACCGCCCGTAAAGCTGCATAAGAATCTTTAATGCTAGAACCGCTTTTAATGTTGCCAATATCAACTAATTGCAAATCGGGGTGCCAAGAATACAAACAATACAATTGATGCCTTATCGCATTAGGATTGTTGTTGTTGAATGGATTGCCACCCCTACCGCGCTCTTCACCACAACCCACAAAAACAATATAGGCTGCGGTTAAACTTGGGAATTCATCTTCAAACACTTGAATAATTGTACCAATTTGACCATTTTTATATCCTTCATCGTTAGACAATAAGGAACGATTAATCGGATCTAAAAAATCAGTGATAGAGAACAGCGTTTCAGACATTATAAGGATTTATGCAAACGTAAAGAATTTGTCGATTGAAACCACAAAGGATAAATTATTAAAATAAAAGATTACAACAAACCTTTAACCAATAAATATTCTGCAATTTGAACAGCATTTGTTGCAGCCCCTTTGCGAAGGTTATCAGAAACAATCCACATATTAAGTGTTTTAGGTTGGGTTTCATCTCTCCTCAAACGTCCAACAAAAACTTCATCTTTTTCGTGAGCATCCATAGGCATAGGGTACAATTGTTGGGCGGTATCATCTACTAAAATTACACCTGGAGCTTTACTTAATAAAGATTTCACTTCATCTAAATCAAATTCGTTTTCAAATTCGATGTTTACACTTTCGCTATGGCCTCCCATAACAGGAATTCTAACGGTTGTTGCAGTAACACGGATACTTTCATCACCCATAATTTTTTTGGTTTCAAGCACCATCTTCATTTCTTCTTTGGTGTAACCATTATCTAGAAACACATCAATTTGTGGAATAACATTTAGGTCGATAGGATATTTATAAGCCATTGGATAATCTTCTTCGGCACCCATTACAGCTTTTTTTCGTTCTCCATGCAATTGATCTACAGCTTTTTTACCAGTACCGGTTACACTTTGGTAAGTAGAAACTACTACCCGATTTATTTTATACTGCTTATGCAAAGGATTTAATGCAACAACCATTTGAATGGTAGAACAATTGGGATTGGCGATGATTTTATCTTCAGCAGTTAATTCGCTTGCATTTATTTCTGGGACAATCAATTTTTTAGTGGGGTCCATTCTCCATGCGGAAGAATTGTCTATTACAGTAATTCCAGCAGCTGCAAATTTAGGAGCAAGTGCGAGAGAGGTAGTTCCACCGGCAGAAAACAATGCTACATTAGGTTTAGAAGCAATAGCATCTTCTGCACTAATCACTTTAAATGCTTTGCCTTTGAATAAGATTTCTTTTCCAACAGAAGCCGCGGAGGCAACGGGGAAAAGTTCGGTAACAGGGAAATTTCTTTCTTCTAAAATTTGTAACATTTTGGTTCCTACAAGACCAGTAGCGCCTACAACTGCAACTTTCATTGTTTTTGTTTAATGGATAAAAATAAAAAAGCCTTCCATTAGGAAGGCTATGAATTATTTGAATTAACAAATTACAAACACCTTCCTAATTGGAATGCTTTTTAATCTGTTTAATATTTTTAATGGTTAACATTAATGCGAAATTAGTTTTGAATATTTTTACTACCAAAAAAATTATAATATTTTTAAAGTTTAAATGAATTTTTATTAAAACTGTAAATAAATGGGCAAAACAGGTTCTGCAGATTTAAAAAAACCATAAAATATTAGAAAAATAAAAAACAGTAATATATACCATCTCAATTTTATTGTTCCGGTTAAAATGATAACAGTATCCGCCCAGTGGTCTGGGATTGCATGCAATAAATATCCCAACGCCATCATTATTAAAACTGAACGATAACTCAAAACAAAATCCATGAAAATTGCTGGATTCAAATTGAAAATAATTTGATTCAACATAATGGTTGAGGAAGATAGATTTGAACCTTTAAAAAATATCCAACCTAAGCAAACAAAATTAAATGTTATCAAGGTTGTTATTATTTTGTAGAAAGACGATGTTTTAGCATTTGCCAAAGAATTTCCTGTTGCCAGTTTCCAAATTTTATGTATAGCCAATCCAAATCCATGAATTGCACCCCAAATAATGAAATTCCAACTTGCACCGTGCCAAAATCCACCTAATAACATGGTAGACAATAAGTTATAATTGGTATGTATTTCTCTATGGTTTTTTGTAATCAATCCAGGAAGTACAATAATTAAAATCAATCCAACACAAATGATAAGTGATATGAATAATGGAATTGCTGCAAAAAGATGAAGTCCGAAAAACAAGCCAACAAAAAACAAAAGCATTAATACCATAGAAACCCTTCCCGATTCACGGTTTCCTCCCAGTGGAATATATAAATAATCTCGAAGCCAAGAAGATAAAGAGATATGCCATCTGCGCCAGAATTCTGTAATGTTTTTACTTTGATAAGGCGACAAGAAATTGGGTGGAATGTTAAAACCAAGCCATTTAGCAATTCCAATCGCCACATCACTGTAGCCACTAAAATCACAATAAATTACCAAGGCATAAGCATACACTGCAAATAAATTTTCCCAACCCGAAAACCTTGAAGGATCGTCAAATACAATATTTACAAAATTAAGGGTTAGAAAATCTGAAATGATTAATTTCTTAAACATACCAGAAACCATTAGATAAAACCCTTTTGCAAAATCACTTTCATTAATTTGATAAGGTTGGTTGATTTGTGGCACAAAATCATGAGCTCGCACAATAGGACCCATTACCAACTTTGGGAAAAACGACAAAAACAATAAATAATCACTGAATTTACGAGCTGGCTTAAAATTGCCACGGTAAACATCAATAGTATAACTTAAATTTTCAAATGTAAAAAACGATATTCCTACCGGCAGTATGATATTCAAAGGATTAAAACCAGTTTTAAGGATATCATTGGTAACTGCTATGAAAAAATTGGTGTATTTGAAATAAATTAGAATACCCAGATTAAAAACTATACTTCCAACCAATAAAATGAGTTTTCGTTGTTTAACCTGCTCTCTATAAATGGCGTTGGATAGAATAAAATCAACAATTGCGGCAAGAAAAACAATTAAAACAAAAAAACCGCTTGCTTTATAGAAAAAATATAGGGAGAATGCACAAAAGATAAATTTTCTGATAGGTAAATTATGCCTAAAATGATAATACAAAGCGATAAAAATCGCAAAGAAAAACACAAAAAAACCATCGTTAAACAACAAGGGATGTTTTGGGTCGTAAAGCAGCTGATTTAAAAAAGCAGTTGTATCAAATATTGGCATCAGCTAGCAAATTTAATGCGATTTTCTAACGTTTTTTCTATATTCTTTCATCACTGCATCAAATAAATATTTTCCTAATTCTTCAGCACCCTTAGCATTTGGATGGATATAATCTTTGTTTGCCATAGGAGGATTTTGTTCCACCCATTTTACCAAAGAATTTTTTCCGCCCATGGAAGCATATTGATTGTAAAAACTTGCTTTATTATTGTATGCCATAGCAGCTTGCAGCTTTATCAATGAATCCATTCCAATTGCACTTGAATACACATCAGTGTAACGGAAAGCACGGTCTGTAGATCCTATTACTAAAATTTCTGCCCCAGTGAAACATTTCTTGAATTTATTCAAAACAGGCTCAAACAACTTTGAATAAAAATTAAAATTGGTTGTTTCAGGTTTATACAACACATTTATTCCAAATTGCAATACAATTAAATCGTAAGGATTTTCTGCTTGAATTTGTTTTAAAAAGAATGTATCAATATTTTTATATTCAATGCCTGAAATTCCCCGAAATGAAAAATTATCAACAATAATACCATTTTCAGATTCAAAAGAAATACCGTAAACAGGGAAATTCTGTTCACCAAAATGAACTTCAATAGCATGACTATTGTCTTTTTGCAAAACAATACGATTAAAAGGTTTGACGGGATTAATTATTTCAGGCCTATTATTTATGGTTAAAGTTATTGGAGATTGTGATTTTCCGCAGATCAAGGTTTTTTCAATTAACGCCAAAGAATCCTTTATCACTTGATCTGATAATTTCACCCAACCACCAGGGCCAGTAAATTGATGACCCGAAAGGTACAAAGTTGATTTATCGCCTTTGGTTTTGAAGTTATTGTCTTCCCAATTTGTTGAATAAGATGCAAAAACCGATTGTCTTTGTTTAGCAACTTGAGAAGTAATAGGAACAAATCCAACTCCAGAACCTCCAAATTCTTTTTGCAATAAACGTCTGAAGGTTTGGGTTAACAAATCTCCTTCAATTATACTATCACCCAAGTATGCTACTCGAATTTTACGCTTCTTTTTTCCAGATTTTAATTCGGTAATTTTTTGAATAAAACCCGATAAAGCTATTGAATTAGAGTCTGCATTAAAAGAAGTAATCTTGTTCTTTTGTAAATAGAGTTCAAAGTTTTTTTGTGGTTCAGAGGTAATTTCAATTGGTGTAACAACAATAGGATTAATTACAACTTTTGATATTGATGGTTTTTTAACAATCGCAGAAATCAGATTTATTTTTGAAAAAACATCAAAAGGAAAATTGAATAAACTATCAGCAACTGATATTGCCAAATAAATAATAACCAAATACAACGTAAGTTTAACAACTCGTAGATTAGCGTTCATCATTATAATCAGAGATCCTCCAATTTGTATCTTTTAATAATCTGCAATACTCGACTAGTCCAAGTTTTTGGAACTTCAGAATAGCCTGATTTGCTGATCGCATTAATCCAAAGTGTATAATCTTTATTCCCCTTTAGCGTTTCATAAAACCTTTTGTTTTTGACAATACGAACAAAATCTATGTAACTATCTTCAACTGTGAGGTATTGTTTGTATGCAGATTTAATTTTTTTTGTTTTCCTTAAACGATTTTTACCTTTTACGCCAAAATGATTTCGTAAAAGCTTTGCGTTTCTGCTTGTTCCAAACCCAGATTCTAAACCTGCCACACCCAAAATAACAGAAGCAGGCATTTCTGCTACAGCTGCAAGAGAATCAGCAAATGGTTTGTAGCGTTTTATATATGCAGCTTGGCCAATAGTGAAAGTTGGTACAAAAAGGACAAAGCAAACAAAGAAGAAACGCTTAACAGATAAATATTTTTTTAAACACATAGCGATTATTAAATGTAAAAGTAAGCAAATCAATAGGCTTATATCTTTACAAGGATGCTAAAGATAATAAACAACCATTGAATTGAGTAAAGACAAGGTTAAATTGTTGTGCTTGGAAATTAATAGTTGAATTATATAAAATAATATTTTGATTTAGAATAGTAAAATTCGTTAGAGATTTTTTATTATTCATGTGAAAATCACCTAAAAAAAATAGATTTTAGTCATTAAAATAATAGAAAAAAACGGATTCCAATTTTTAAATATTGCATCACCTTTGAATCATTAAAAAATTGAAACGGTGAGAATTAAAGGATTAGTGATTGTATTTTTAATGGGTTTATTTTTTCAAACTGCTGCCCAAGATGGTGTTGTGCATGATGTGTTAATACATGAAATATTTGCAGATCCAACACCTTCGATTGGGTTACCCAATGCGGAATTTATTGAAATTAGAAATAGATCTGAAAAAACGATTAATCTACGCAATTGGGTATTAACAAATGGAACCACTTTGGGTAAAATTATATCCAATGTAGTGTTAAAACCAGACAGTTTGGTTTTGCTGGTTTCTGGATCTACTTCTGGAAGTTTTAGCAAATATGGTTCTCTAGCAATTGTTAGTCCATTCCCAGCACTTAACAATGACGGAGATACGTTAATATTAATGAATACAAACGGACAATGTATTCATAGCGTAGCATGGGATAAAAGTTGGTATCATAATGACATAAAAGAATCTGGGGGTTGGAGCATTGAGTTAAAAGACATCAGCAAACCCTGTGTAGGAAAAGAAAATTGGGGTTCTAGTATTAACAATTTTGGAGGAACTCCTGGCAATCGCAATAGTATTGAACAATTTATAAATGATACTTTACCTCCCAAATTAGTAATGGCAATTGTGTTAGACAGTTTAACAATAATGCTGTTTTTTAATGAGCAATTGGATTCTTTATCAACTAATGAATCCTTAAGTATAGAACCTAGCATAATTATACAAAGCATTAAGTTGTTGCCTCCATTGTACAATACCATTAAGTACAATCTAAAAACACCAATTAGAGTACAACAAATTTATCAATTTAGTTTACCTGCCGTTGCTGATTGTATGAAAAACCGAACAGGGGTAATAAAGGGGACTTTAGGGAAGTCCTCTCCCCCAATTTTACAAGACATAGTTATAAATGAAGTTTTGTTTGATCCAATTGCTAGCGGGTTTGATTATGTTGAAATTTACAATCGAAGTTCTAAAATTATTGATCTTAAAGATGTTTTGCTATGCAATAGAAACAGTTTAGGAAAATTATCAGGTCAAATTTCACTGTCAGCGTATTCATTACCCATATTTCCCAATACATATATTGTTGTTACGGAGAATGCAGAATGGCTCCATCAAAATTATAGTCTAAAAGACAGTATTATAATCGTCCAGAGGTCGCCATTACCGTCTTTTCCAAACGATAAAGGAGATGTTGTGATTTCAGATATTCAGGGAAATATTTTAGACGAATTGGTATATGATGAAAAATGGCATTTTGAGTTATTAAGTAATACTGAAGGGGTTGCTTTAGAGCGAATAAATCCGAATATCATAACGCAGGAAAAAAGCAATTGGCATTCGGCGGCAAGTAATGTGGGATATGGAACTCCTGGATATAAAAATTCACAATACTTTGTGTCTGGTCAACACATTAAACCGATTACTTTAAGCAATTCAATAATTTCTCCCAATTTAGATGGTTTTGAAGACAAAATATTGGTTCAATACCATTTTCCGGAACAGGGTTATGTTGTAAACATTACTGTATTTGATGAAAATGGAATAGCTATAAAACATTTGGCTAGAAATGGATTGTGTGGAACCCATGGAAATTTTATCTGGGATGGCTTATCAGATAGTGGGAAAATTCCAACAAATGGTAATTATTTAATATTAACAGAGGTATTTTCTCTAAAAGGAATTGTAAAAAGATATATTAATAATGTGGCAATTTTTAATGGTTAATTTTCAATGGTTAATGGTTAATAATAAAGCTTAAAGATTATTATTAAACTACACTTTAAGCAACTTATAATTAACCATTAACAATTATCCATTAACAATTATCCATTAACAATTATCCAATGGTGATATCAAAGTTCACCAAGTTAACAAAATCTTTTATTCTATTATCAATATCAACTTTACTGATTTCCTGTAAGCGGGTGGTACCAAATTTTTCTACACAAAAGGAAGCCATAGCAGAACCAATAATAATAGCACTTTTCATGTTTTCAAAAGATATATCCCCAGTACGAGCAAGATGTCCAACAAATCCACCGGCAAAAGTATCACCAGCACCGGTTGGGTCAAATACATCTTCTAAAGGTAAAGCTGGTGCAAAAAACACTTTATCTTCGTGAAACAATAAAGCACCATGTTCGCCTTTTTTTATAATTAGGTATTTAGGACCCATTTTCATTATTTCACGTGCTGCTTTTACCAATGAAAATTGAGCACTCAATTCACGGGCTTCACTGTCGTTTACCAACAAAACATCAACTTCTGCAATTACCTTTTGTAAATCATCCATAGCTACTTCCATCCAGAAGTTCATGGTATCCATAACAATCAGCTTGGGCTTATTTTTTAATTGCTTAATAACGCTCATTTGTACAGCAGGCACCAAATTCCCCAACATTAGTATTGAACAATCTTGGTAGCTTTCTGGTAAAATTGGATTAAAATCTGCTAATACGTTAAGTTGTGTATCTAATGTATCGCGAGTATTCATGTCTAAATGGTAGCGACCAGACCAATAAAAAGACTTTTGATCTTTTTTTATTTGAACACCTTCCAAAGAAACACCTCTTTCAGAAAGGGCATCCAAATCTTGTTGAGGAAAATCTCCACCAACAACAGAAATCTGTTTTATAGAGTCAACAAAATTTGAGGCACTCCAAGCTATATATGTAGCAGCACCACCAACAATTTTATTGCTTTTCCCAAACGGAGTTTCTATATCATCGAAAGCCATTGATCCTACAACTACTAATGACATGATTTTTAATTTATTTTTTGCAAATTTACAAGAATTAAAGCTGATATATCTTCAATTAGCATTATTTCGAGCGATTTTACCAAATTAATAGCACAAATTATTTTGGTTTCTAAAAAAATTGAGCTAAAATTATATTTGTCAGATAGAGTTAAAGCAATAAAAAATGTCAACAAAAAAAATTAATCCACGTAGATTATTAATAACTGCGACTGCTGCCAAACTTTTTAGAGAAAAAGGCTATTCAGCAACTGGAATGCGGGAAATTGCTACTATTGTTGGCATTGAAGCCGCTAGTTTGTACAACCATATCCAATCTAAATCTGAATTGTTAGAAGAGATTTGTTTCAAAATGGCTGAATCGTTTACAAACCAACTCAAAGAAGTTGAATCAAACCCCACATTAAATTGCCTACAACAACTAGAGAAAATTTTACGCTTTCATATTGGAATGTGGATAAATCATTTAGATGAGTCTATTGTTACCACCACTGAGAGTAAATATCTAAACGAACCCTCATTCACAACTTTCAACCAAGAACGTAAAGAATATGTGAATAAACTTGAAAACATTATTGAAATGGGAATTCAACAGGGTATAATCAAAACAATTCAACCCTATACCGTAGTTCTTTCAATAATGAGTGCTTTACGAGGCATAGAATTCTGGCATCGTTCAAAAAAAGGAATAAGTGCAAAAGAATTGGAAAACAATATGGTATCTTATTTGATTACTGGACTAAACAATATAAAATAAAGATATTAAAATACCATAAATCAATAACATTATGCTTGAAACCTATTTTAAAATGTAATATCAATATTATCGGGGTAATTTTGCACTTTAATTGAATAGAGATGGAGAAATCAAATTTTGTTGACCAGATTAGAATTTTCACAAGAACTGGTCATGGAGGTGCGGGCAGTAAGCATTTTATGCGTACGAAATACAATGCAGAAGCGGGTCCAGACGGTGGTGATGGTGGAAGAGGTGCACATATTATACTGAGGGGTAATAAAAATCTTTGGACATTATTACACTTAAGATATTATAAAAACGTGTTGGCCGAAGATGGTAGACCTGGCGATAAAAGCAATAGAACAGGGAGAGATGGTGAGGATATCATTATTGAAGTGCCGCTAGGAACGGTAGCTCGAGATGCTGAAACAGAAAATCAAGAAGTTGAGATTTTAGAACACGGACAAACTGTAGTTTGGCTTCGTGGTGGTAGAGGTGGGTTGGGAAATGCCCAATTTGCTACTCCAACAAACCAAGTGCCCGAATATGCACAACCTGGTGAACCAGGTGTTGAAGGTTGGAAAGTTTTGGAATTGAAAGTTTTGGCAGATGTAGGACTTGTTGGTTTCCCTAATGCAGGAAAATCTACACTCTTATCAGTTGTTTCCGCAGCTAAACCTAAAATTGCCAATTATGCTTTTACAACACTTACCCCTCAACTGGGCATCGTAGATGTGAGAGGAACACAATCCTTTTGTATGGCAGATCTTCCTGGAATTATAGAAGGTGCCGCAGAAGGAAAAGGTCTAGGTCATCGTTTTTTACGTCATATTGAAAGAAATCCCGTTTTATTGATGGTTTTACCTGCAGATAGCAATGACATAAGAGCAGAATATCAAATTTTACGCAACGAACTAGAACAATACAATCCTGATTTGTTGGATAAAAAATTTATAATTGCAATCAGCAAATCAGATATGTTGGATGATGAATTGAAAGCAGATATCCAAAAGGAATTACCAGAAAATATACCATATGTGTTTATTTCTTCTGTAAGCCAGATGGGATTGACCGCATTGAAAGACATGCTTTGGCTGGCTTTACAAGATTCAAATGCTTAAAATAAAATCAAAAGTTATATTTTAAAAATAATTATTGGGGATTTTTAGGAGGCTTTGCATCTTTATAACCCCACAAATACAAACAGGCATAACTACGGAATGGCTCCCATTGCTCTGCAATTTTCAACATATCCATTTTCATTTGTTTTTTATTGTCAATCGAAATACCGTATAATTTATTCATTGCCGTTTGGATTCCCAAATCATCCAATACAAATACATTTTCTCGCTTTAATGCAAAAAGTAGAAGCATTTCAGTAGTCCAACGACCAACCCCTTTAATTTGTGTTAAATAAAGAATTACCTCTTCGTCTGTCAAAACATTTAATTTTTCATTATCCATCCCTTGCTCTAATGCAAAACGGGCTACATTTTGAACATAATTAGCTTTAGCCATTGAAAAGCCAATTTTTCTAAAATCTTCAATGGGTGTTTCTAAAACCATTTTGGGGGTAGGTTCTGGAATGGGGTACAAATCCAAAAAACGTTGACGAATTATTGAAGCAACTTTTACTGAAAGTTGTTGGCTTAAAATTGAAAAACAGAGATATAAAAAAATATTTTCTTCATAATTTAATAATTTTTCACCCTGTTGAAGCACCAAAAGATGCATTTTTTTATCTTCATTTAGTTTATCTTTATATCCCATTTAATATATATAAAATTTAACAATTTTTAATTATTCGCTCATAAAAGAAGAATATTATACTTTATTTCAATATCAATCAAACCAATTAGCTATTTTACTTAACAATTCATTAATCTTGAATAAACAAATCGTTTAAAAATAATATTTTACCTTTATCAATTAATTTTTAGCATTGAAAATACATTACAAAACTATTGTTCTTTCAGATATCCACCTAGGAATTAGCAATTCTAGAGTGAGAGAAGTTGTTTATTTTCTTAGAAACCATAGCTGTGATACATTATTCCTAAATGGAGATATTATAGACGGATGGCAATTGCGTAAATCAGGGAAATGGAAAAAAAAGCATACCAGCTTTTTCAAGCTTATTATGAAATGGTTGGCAAAAACCGATTGTAAGGTTATTTATTTAAGAGGTAACCATGATGATTTTCTTGATGAAGTACAACCGTTAGAATTCGGTAATTTTTCATTAAAAAAACACCATGTTTACGAATCTTTTGGCAAACGTTATTTTGTGGTTCATGGAGATATTTTTGATACCGTTACTACTAAATTAAAATGGGTTGCCAAATTAGGTGATGTTGGATACACATTTTTATTGTGGGTTAACAAACATTACAATAATTATAGAAGAAAAAAGGGATTACCCTATTATTCTCTTTCTCAAATGATTAAACAAAAAGTGAAACAAGCAGTTTCATTTATGTCTGATTATGAAAAAGAGTTGTGTGAAGTAGCAAAAGCAGAAAAATGTGATGGCGTTATTTGTGGACATATTCATCGTCCAGACAATAAATACATCGAAAATATTCACTACCTAAATTCTGGAGATTGGGTAGAAACTATGAGTGCTTTGGTAGAAACAACAGAAGGAGAATGGAAATTGATTTATTATACGGAATGGTATGAATCATTCATCACTTCTAATTTAACTGTTCAAGAAATTTCAAGTGTAGATGAAGAAATAGATTCTGCAATAAATGAAATCCATGAAGGGTAGAAATTTCATTTTTACAGTTCAAGGCGAAGGTAGAGGGCATTTAACACAGGCCATCGCCGTTTTTGATATACTTAGAAAAAACGGAGATACTGTTTCTTGTATAATATTAGGTACTAACGAACATAGGCAGGTTCCTGATTTTTTTTTAAAGAAAATTAACGTACCCATATATCAATTGGCAAGCCCCCATTTTGTAATGGACGGCAACACTAAATCTATTCATTTAGGAAAAACCTTTACAAAAAACGTCACAAAAATTGGAATTTACCGTAAAAGTTTAGCCAAAATAAAAGAAATTTTTAACACACACAAGCCTGATATTGTACTTAATTTCTATGAACCATTAATGGGATTTTATGCTTTAAGCAATAGATTTTCATTCAAATTGGTGTCAATTTCTCATCAAAACATCTATTTACACGAAGATTTTAATTTCCCACCTGGTGATCGAATTCAAGCTACTATACTCAAAAGATATACAAACTTAACAAGTTTTGGAAGCCATTTGTACTTGGCAATTTCTATGTACCATTTACCACAAAGTAGAAATAAAAAACTAACTGTTTGTCCACCAATTCTTAGAAATGAATTGTTTCAATTAACACCAAAAGTAGAAGATTTTATTTTGGTTTATTTGTTGAACAGTGGCTATATGAAGGATATTATACAATGGCAAAAAAACAATCCAGAAGTAAGTTTAGTTTGTTTTACAGATAATCGTGAGGTTAAAGAGAAATATAAAGGTGAATGGAGGATGAATAATAAATTGGTATTTCATTCATTAAAAGACCAAAAATTTCTTGATTTTATGTCAACTTGTAAAGGGTTGGTATGCACTGCGGGTTTTGAATCCGTATGTGAGGCAATGTATCTTGGAAAACCAGCAATGATGGTTCCAGTTGCTGGCCATTACGAACAATATTGCAACGCAATTGATGCTTCAAAACATGGGGCAGGTATTTATTCTAAAGAATTTAACCTTACTCTGATGGAAAATTATTTTGCAGAACATTTTCACAATAACGAAAACTACAAAAATTGGGTTGATGGGATGGAAAAGACCATTTTGTCTGCCATCGAAAACAAAACGAAACCTACCGAGGTTAATACACCAACCTCAAGTAGATTTCGTTTATTTAATTTTAAATTTCGCTAATTAATTGATTGTCCAGCTTACGCTTCCATCTTTTTCATCCTTTAATGCGATTCCTATCTCTGTTAAAGTATTTCTGATTTTATCTGAAGTCATAAAATCTTTTTTCAATCGGGCTTCTTTTCTTATGTCAATAATAAGTTGTAACACACCATCAAGTTTGCTGTTGTCTTTATTATTCTCTGAGATTAACCCAAATATATCTTCTAAATAAACCTTAAACTGATGTTGCAAAAAGAGTAAAGCATCTTCAGAAAGAGAATAATTTTCTAAAGCTCCGCTTCTAAATGAATTGATTAAACTGATCATTGTAAACATATTGGCAAGTACTTTGGCTGTATTTAAATCATCGTTTATAAATGATTCAAAATCTTTTGCCAGCAATAGCAATTGTTTTTCGGTTTCTTCATCAATGGGTTTTGAAACATTTGGCTTCAATTGTTTTAAAACTTCGTATCCTTCCCATAAACGCTTCAATCCTTTTTCGGCAGCTTGTAAAGCTTCATTACTAAAATCGAGTGTACTTCTATAATGTGTTTGCAATATAAAAAAGCGAATGGTCATAGGACTAAATCCTTGTGTAAGTAAGGGGTGATTTCCACTAAATAGTTCACTCAGTTTAATAACGTTATTGTAACTTTTGCCCATCTTTTTTCCGTTGATGGTGATCATGTTGTTGTGTAACCAAAAACGGGCTGGGATTTGATGGTTGCAAACTGCACTTTGTGCAATTTCACATTCGTGGTGTGGAAACTGTAAATCCATTCCACCACCATGGATGTCAAATTGTGTGCCTAAATATTTTGTACTCATCGCAGAACATTCTATATGCCAACCTGGAAATCCCATTCCCCAAGGACTTTGCCATTGCATAATATGTTCAGGTGAAGCATGTTTCCATAAGGCAAAATCAGATTTATTGCGTTTTTCATCTTGTGATTCCAACTCGCGGGTTGTTTCAAGTTGGTCTTCAATGATTCTACCACTTAAAATGCCATAAGCCATTCCTTTGGCACTAAAATCTTGATGGTACTTTTCTACATCAAAATAAACTGAACCATTTACAGTGTATGCATATCCATCTGAGATAATTTTTTCAATCATCACAATTTGTTCAACTATATGTCCGGTTGCTGTTGGTTCAATTGTAGGCTCTATATTGTTGAATTGCTTCATTGCCCAATGGAAGAGATTGGTGTATTTCTGAACCAATTCCATTGGTTCCAATTTCTCTAAAATCGCCTTTTTCGCAATTTTATCTTCTGCTTCTCTACCTTCTTCTTCAAAATGACCAGCATCGGTGATATTGCGAACATATCGCACTTTAAATCCTAAATGGGTTAAATAACGAAAAACAATATCAAAGGTTATAAATGGTCGTGCATGTCCTAAATGGCTTTCTCCACTTACCGTTGGTCCACATACATACATTCCAACATGGTTTGGAGTAATTGAAGTGAAGATCTCCTTTTTCCTAGTAAGTGAATTATAAAATTGCAAAGGCGTCATAATGCCAAAATTATCATTTTTTAGACAGACTTAAGTCTGATATTATACCCAAGTGGTCAGATAAGCGCTCATCCATTATTTTAAATTGTTGAACGTCAAAAGATTGATCTGCGAATATATAATCAATCCTCAACGTTGGTAAACTTGAAATAAACTTTGAACGCCCACCAGTAAAGGTTTTACCAATTCCAAAACCTTTTTCTAAAAAGGCATCTTTACGATCCGCCCTTAAAGTTTTGTAAGCATAAGAATGGGGAACATCATTTAAATCACCACAAATAATTAACGGATAAGGGCTTTCTGCGATTCTTTCCTTAAAAATATCTACTTGTTTTCCTCTTTGCCTAAAAGCATATTGCATTTTGCGATAAAGGTTAGACGTAGCACTTAACACCTCGTTTTCTTGGGTTTTTATTGTTGCTAAATCTTTATATTCTTTATTTAAAAATCCAAAAGATTGCATGTGAAAGGTAATAATTCGAATCGTATCTTTCCCAACTACTATATCTGCACCAATAGGGGTTTCATCAGCAGTTGAGATTTTTTCTGGCAAATCAAACTTAAATGAATTAAAAATTGGGTACTTTGATAAAATGATTGCACCAGATTCTTGACCTCCTTTACGGACATTATTGATTAAAGTAGCAATATAACAATAACCTAATTCGTAGTAGAAATGCTTGATATTTTGGTTTTGATTTCTGAAATCAGAAAAAAACTCTTGAAAACAAATAATATCAGGATCATATTTTTCAATTTCAGCAACAATTTTATTGTAATTGCTTTTGTCTGAATCAAAATTTATAACATCATAAGGCATAAATGTTCTCACATTCCAATCTAAAACCCTAATAGAATTTGGAGGTTTTACAATTGAAAACGGAACCTGCTTGTTGAATGCAAAAAGTTCTAAAATATTTTTGTAAGAAGATATTATTATTATACATGAAAAAACTGCAACAATCGGTGCATTTCTGAATTTTAATATCGTTGATAAAAAGAAAAACAAGAATAAATACGGGTAAATTAATCCTGAAAATCCAGTAAATCGCCAATCAGACGGATGTAATGATGGTAATATTGATGCAATAAGAAACAAAACACCGATAAAAATATGTAACCCTGTAAAAAATTGTCTTGAGTTTTTCTTCAAGTGGTTTAAATTTATAATTCTTCCTCACTAGCCCGCCTGAGCATTTCTTTTTCATCCTCGGTTAGTTTATCATAACCTTTGAGGTTGATTTTATCTAATATCTCATCTACTCGCTGCTGTGTGAGGTTTATTGTTTTTTTAAACGGCTTTTGTCCTCTTGTATTGTAAAAAACCTCCTGTCTTTGTAACTGTTTTTTCGATTCAGTTATTTTAGGCGTAAACATATTTGCTACCCAATTGAAACTATTGTTTATCCATTCCCCTAAATCATGGCCATTTTTTAATGCTTCAATAAATATCAATCCAGTTATAGCAGACAATATGTGTGGAATGATCATTCCTAAATTACCCACAAGATAAAATACATCTAACAATCCAAAAACAGTGGAAACAACCCACAATGGCACACCGCCATTAATCATTGGGAATAATCTATAATTGGGAGATAGTAACGTTGTTCCTGCAACGATTGCAATAATTGGAGTTGTTGCACCAAAATAAAAATGGGTTTCTGCTGCTCCTTTTAACTGAGGTATAAAGCTATAAGTCAATAGAATAGCAACTCCGCCTACTAAGCCTCCATACAAATAAACAGGTATGGTTCTGTTGTTTCCAGTTAAATCTTGAAAAATGAAGCCATAACTCCACAACCAAAAAAGGTTACTAATCATTAAAAAAACATCTAAATGGGTAAACATGGCGGTTAAAATTGTCCATGGCCTAGCTATAAACAAATTTATGTTCGCCGGCATTGCAAACCACTGAAACATATTTTTATAGAATAGAGATTCACTTAGATTTGATAATCCGTAAACAGCCATTGAAAAGCGTAGAGTAATAAAAATAAATACGTTTATAATTATTAAATAAAACAATGAATTATTATTTTTCCAGATTGATGTTTTATTTACTCGAAAATTATCACGGTTATTCATAAGTTTATTTTCCAAGGTGCTTAAAATTAATTGTTGGTTAACTTAATTTCTGTTGTTTTTAATAAAACGTTTTTCTATTGTTTTTGTTCCAAATTAGTAATATCAAAATTCCAACCACGGCACCTCCTACGTGTGCGAAATGTGCTACACCACTTTGATCATTAGAAATTCCACCGATAATATCTAGAACTACCAAACCAATCATAGCATATTTCGCTTTTATAGGAAATGGTATCGGCAAAACAATCATCTCAGAATTGGGAAAAGTATAACCAAATGCAGCAAAAATACCCATTACAGCTCCTGATGCTCCTAAAGTGGGCACATCTATCCTGCTCATAAATATTTCATAAGGCAATTGGTGTAAATCAAACCAAAGTGCACCCATTTGCACAAATCCTGCACCTAAGCCGCAAAGCAAATAAAAAATGACAAACCTTACAGAACCCCACAAATTCTCTAAAGTGCTGCCAAACATCCACAATCCAAACATATTAAACAAAATGTGAAAAAAACTATTTGGATCGTGCATAAACATATAAGTAAGAAATTGCCATGGCTTATAAAATTCCGATTGATAATAATGTAGGGCAAAAAGATCTGTCATCGGAACGGCATCTCTTCCAATTGTAATTTGTGCCAACCAAAACAATCCGTTTATAATTATCAGATTTTTAATTACAGGTGGTAAATACTGAAATCTACCGGGTCTAAACATTGAACTCATGTGATTAATTTAACTTGAATTATTTAAATTACGTTAGAAACTTGTTTTTATTTTCAGTTGTACAACATTTTCAATATGGTGAGTATGCGGAAACATATCAACCGGCTGAATCTTGGTTACTTGATACTTCTCGTCTAACAATTGTAAATCCCTTGCTTGAGTGGCTGGATTACAACTTACATATACAATTAATGGTGCCTCAATGGCTAATAATGTTTTCACCAGTTTTTCATGCATTCCAGCCCTCGGAGGATCTGTTATTATAACATCTGGCTTACCATGTAATTCAAAAAATGTAGCATCACAAATATCTACTACATCTCCTGTAAAAAACTGTGCCTTATCTTCTGAAATATCGTTCAATAAAGCATTTTCACGTGCATCTTTTACCGCTGCATCTATCACTTCCACCCCTATTACCTTTCCCGCATCACCACTCATAAATATACCAATGCTTCCAGTTCCACAATATAAATCATATAAAGTTTCCTTGCCTGTTAATTCAGCAAAATCTCTTGTTACCGAATATAAAGTTGCTGCTTGATAACTATTTGTTTGGAAAAATGATTTTGGTCCAATTTTATATTGATATTTCCCTAAATTTTCAATAATAAATCCTTTCCCAAAATAAATCACAGGCTCTAAATCAAAAATTGTATCGTTAAATTTTGGATTTACGGTGTACAATAAAGTTGTTATTGCAGGAATTCTTTCCAATAATTCATTACACAACAAACGAGTTTGAGCTTTATCATCGTATCCAACACAAATATTTACCATCACTTCGCCAGTTGTTGAAGTTCTTACGATAAGATTTCTCAACCAACCTTCGTGGTTTCGAATATCATAAAAGGAATATCCTTCCCGCAAAGCAATTTCCCTAACAGTGTTTCTTATTTCATTTGAAGGCTCTGCCTGCAAATGACATTCATCTATCTCAATAACCTTATCAAACCAGCGGGGAATATGAAAACCTAATGCCAGACCAGCCGCTTCGCCATTTCTTTTTTCAAATTCTTCTTTAGTATAATAGCGCTTATTAGAAAACGTAAATTCCAATTTGTTTCGATACAATCTCGTTAATTCTGAACCAATTATAGGTTGAATTGCTGGAAGTTCAATCTTCCCAATGCGATGTAAATGTTGTTCTACTTCGTTTTGTTTGTAAGACAATTGTGCTTCATAAGGCAACATCTGCCATTTGCAGCCTCCACAAACACCAAAATGTGCACAAAATGGCGTCGTTCTGCTGCTCGAATAACTGTGAAAATGAACAATATCTGCTTCCGCCCAATCTTTTTTATTCTTCTTTAACAATACATCTACTACGTCCCCTGGCACTGCCCCAGTTATAAAAATCACTTTCCCATCAACTTTTGCCAATGATTTACCTTCAGCAGCATAATCACTTACCAAAACCTCTTTTATGTACGTTGGCTTTTTTAATCGCATATTGTAAAATTAAACCCTATGTTCGAATTGCTTTAACAAATCTTAAATTCGTTTTTAAATACTTTTGCACTAATATTTTTATCTCATGAATTTGAAATGGATTTTATCTGCTGTTCTACTGTTTTCTTTGCAAACTAATGCTCAAACTGGATATCAAATCAACGTTACATTAAAACCTTTTAACAAAGGTTATCTTTTCTTGGCATTTTATTATGGTAAAAAACAAATGCTTGTAGATTCTGCAGCAATCAACGCCAATAGTCAAGCAATCTTTAAAGGAAAAGAAAACCTAAAGCCAGGTATTTACCTTGTTGCATTCCCAAAAAAAGATGGCTGGTTTGAAATGATTATTGACAAAGAACAACGTTTTTCTGTGGTGGCAGATAGTGCTGATTTAATCAATAAAATCAGTTTTACAGGCTCCCCAGACAATAATCTTTTTAGCCAATACCAAAAATTTGTAGGTGAAGCCGGTAGAGAAATGAATGCACTTCAACAAAAATACAATACTGCGACTTCTAAAATTGATTCTTCACAATGGTTAGCCAAATTGGTAGATAAAAATAAATCTATTCAAGTTTTTAGAGAAACTTTCGCAAAAACTAACCCTAAACACTTACTTACATCAATTTTTAATGTGATGGCAGAACCTCAAATTCCAAAATCACTTAAAGATTCTACTGCAATATATTATTACTTCAAAAATCATTATTGGGATAAAATCAATCTAACTGATAATCGCCTTATTCGTACACCAATATTTGAAGGAAAACTGAATAAGTATTTTGATGAAATCATCAACCAAGATCCAGATACTATAAAAGTTGCAGTTGATGACATTCTAATTGGAGCTAGAGCAAATAAAGATATGTTTCAATACTTTTTGGCAAATTTTGCTGATAAATACGTGAATCCTAAGTACATGGGTCAAGACGCCGTTTTTGTGCATCTCTTCCAAAAATATTTTGTGAGTGGACAAGCAGACGAGTGGATGAATGAAAAGTATAAGAAATTTATATTCGATAGGGGTTATAGTATGATGGCAAACATCATAGGAGAAAAAGGTGCAGATCTTACAATGGTTGATATAAATGGTAAGCCAACCAATTTATACGGGGTTCAGGCACCTTTTACTATTGTTTGCTTTTGGGATCCAACTTGTAGCCATTGCCAAGCTGAAGTGCCTAAATTGGATTCACTATACCAAAATAGCTGGAAAGCAAAGGGTATTAAAATGTATGGGGTTATGACAGATGGCGGGTTAGATAAATGGAAAGCATTTATTAAAGAACATCACTTAAACGACTGGATTCATGTTTACCAAACTCCAGAGTTAAAAGAAAAAGAAGCTGCTTCGGGCAAACCAGGTTTCAGACAATTGTATGATGTTTATCAAACACCTATGATTTACGTTTTGGATCAAGAAAAACACATATTGGCAAAAAAATTAAGCTATGATCAATTGAGTGATTTTCTTACTTACAAATTGAAAAACAAAGAAGATAAAAAATAATTATGAAGATTTGCTGCTGGCTTTTTCTAATTTATTTAGGTCTTGTACAACCCTCAAATGCCCAAAACCTATTTCAATATGGGCCTTATTCTGTATCAAAAAATGAATTTGTTAGTGCTTATAAAAAAAACAATACAATTGATACCGTAAAAGATAAGACAGCAGCAATTCAACAATATTTGGACTTATACATAAAATTTAAACTCAAGGTTCAAGATGCACTAGACTTGCATCTGGATAAATTGATTGCTGGCGATGATGATGTTCAGCAATTTAGAAAACAGATAGAAGAGCCTTATTTAACAGACCAAAAAGAGCTTGAAAAGTTGGCAGAAGAGCTTTTTAGAAGAAGTCAAGTAGAAATAAGGGTCAGTCATATTTTTCTACCCAACTCCGAAAAAAAATCTGCAAAAATACTAGCACAGCAGGTTTATAATAAGATAAAAGCTGGAGAAGATTTTGGGAAATTGGCGCTAGAATTTTCTGGCGACCCATATGTAGCATCAAACAATGGAGATTTAGGATACATTACGGCACTAAACTTGCCCTATAATTTAGAAAATATAGTATTTAATCTGCCATTAAATGGTGTTTCAAGTCCATTTGAATCTTCAATTGGTTACCATATTTTTAAGAAAACTGGAATTAGAAATGCAAATGGTAAATTCAGGATTGCTCAAATTCTTTTAGAAACAAACTCCCAAAATGGCAAAATAGAAAACAAATTAACCCAAAAACTAGCAGATTCTTTGTACAATTTACTTAAAAAAGGAGCAAGTTTTACAGCATTAGCTACACAATTTAGTGTAGACCAAGCAAGTGCAGCACGTGGTGGAGAGTTGCTAAACCTAGTAGGGACAGGAGATTTTATACAGGATTTTATGGAAACTGTTTTTTCGCTGCAAAAAGATGGAGATTTTTCAACACCATTTGTAACAGAATATGGTTATCATGTTATAAAAAGATTAGAGCAGTTTCCTGTTGTAACAATTTTTAAAGGGAATGAAACCTATTGGAAAAAACGAGTTGAATCAAGTTCAAGAATGGCAATGGTAAAAGCTTCTTTCGAAAAAAAATTATTAGCTGCTACTTCACCAAATGTTTCAAACTTTGACAAGCCATCATTATGGAGATACACGG
>CAMBYC010000044.1 GCA_945871875.1 Sphingobacterium thalpophilum | reverse complement strand
CCTTATGTTGCAAGTTATGTTGGTTATGTTGGTGCATCTTCAGACAATCCCAATGGTGGCGAAACGCATGATTCAATAATGCTTCGCAAGCAATATTATCACCACATCGGGAAATACCAGTTTGAAGAAAATGATGCCAAGCAAATGGCAATTTGGGGTTTTGATTTTTTAAAATACGATTGGCGTATAGATGTAGCTTCTACCAAAAGAATGTCAGACGCTCTAAAAAATTCAGGAAGAGATGTTGTATTCAGTTTGTCTAATAATGCTCCATTTGAAAAAGTTGCAGATTGGGTAAAATTGTCTAATATGTATCGTACGGGGCCAGACATCAAAGACAGTTGGAATAGCTTATTTCAAACTGCATTTAGCGTTGACAGGTGGTCGCCGTATGCGGGGCATGGGCATTGGAGTGATTTGGATATGATGATTGTAGGAAATGTTTCAATTGGTCCTGTTTTACATCCTACAAAGCTTACACCAGATGAGCAGTATAGTCATGTGAGTATTTTTAGTATTGCTGCTGCTCCATTATTAATAGGTTGTCCAATTGAGCAATTGGATAAATTTACTTTGAGCTTACTAAGTAATGATGAGATTATAGCGATTAATCAGGATGCCCTAGGAAAAGGAGGTCGTTTGGTGAAAGAAGAAAATGGTTTTCAAATTTGGGTAAAACCATTGGAGCACGGGGAATATGCTGTTGGAATATTCAATATAGATTACTTTGGGCAAACACCAGAAAGTTATTTCAAATGGGGAAATGAGAAAGCAAGGATTTACAATTTAGATTTAAGCAAAATTGGATTAGTTGGAAAATGGAAAATTCGGGATTTATGGAGACAAAAAGATTTAGGAATATATACTAGTAATTTTACAAGTAAAATTCCACATCATGGGGTTGTGGTGTTGAGACTGAGTCAAATAAAATAATTTTTTTATTATTTGACCACCTTGTATAGTTCTTTTCCACCTTACAATACATGGGATCCTTATACTACCTACAAAACTTGTACCCTTTTCCTCACGGAATCCACCAGCAGAACCAGCATGATTGCCAAAATTAATCCATGGTCCATTATAACATGTAAAAATCATAACCGTATTTTTATTAAGATTGTATTCTTTCAAAGTTTTTAAAATTTGTCCTACATACCAATCCATTTCCATCATTACATCACCATATAAGCCTTGCTTGCTTTTAACTTTGAATTTAGAAGAAATTGCTATCGGTAATTGAGGCATCGAATGAGGTAAATACAAGAAGAATGGTTTTTTCTTATTTTTTTTGATAAAATAAAGTGCTTGTTTTGTGTATATTCTTATTAGAAAATATTGATCTTCTTTGGTAGGGTTAGGTCCAATTATTTAATATTATTCCTGTTTACAAGTTTATCTTTGCGAACTTATGGGACAAAAAAAACTTATCCGTTTTGCTGAACTTTTAACTTTTACTAACGTATTGCAATATCCACAAGGAATGAAAGGCAATTGGCACAAACAGTTCGGTAACAACAATCCTATTACCTTAGAATTAGCATGTGGGAAAGGTGAATATACGGTAGGATTATCTCAGATTTATACTAATAGAAATTTTATTGGAGTAGATGTAAAGGGAAATCGTATTTGGGTAGGAGCAAAGAAAGCAATTCAACAAGGTTTAAATAATGCTGCTTTTTTAAGAACGCAAATTGATAAAATCCATAAATATTTTGAACCAGGAGAAGTTCAAGAAATTTGGTTAACCTTTCCCGACCCACAATTAAGAACATCAAGAGCTAAAAAAAGACTAACCCATCCAAAATTTTTAGAACTGTACCAGCACTTCTTAATTCCTAATGGTACTATTCATTTAAAAACTGATTCTCCCGTACTTTACAACTTTACGAAACTTGTGCTAGAATTGCATGATCTAAAAGCTGAAATTGATTTAGATAATGTTCATCAAACAGTTCATAATATTCCAGAGTTAGAAATCAAAACACATTATGAAGGATTAGACATTGCACAAAGCAATAGAATTCATTATTTAAGATTTAGACTACCCCAAGTAAAATTGGAAAAGAAAGATGATATCTTACATGAACTTTTAAAAGAAATAGAGGGAACTTAATATTTCCTTATGAACCTTTTTGGGAGTTAATCCTTTATATTGGTATAGCTTAACTAGGATGAAACAAAATTTACAAGAGGGTATAGATTTTTATTATGATGATTTAGGCTTTATGGTACTTACCGCTGCTTTCCATTTAAAAAACGGTAAATGTTGTGGTAATGGTTGTAAACATTGTCCTTTTGAATATATAAAAGTTCCAGAGCCTAGAAAATCAGAATTACTAAAAAAACAGATGGATTTTAGTAAAATGAATACTTAGAACACTCAATTTCAATTGTAATAAGGTGAAATCATCAAATAAACAATCACACCCGTAACACTTACATAGAACCAAATGGGCCATGTAATTCTAGCAATTTTCTTATGTGCTGGCCATTCAGCAATTAATCCTCTATATGCAGTAAATAGAATAAACGGTAGGATAACCGCAGCAAGAAAAATATGAGTAATAAGTATGAAAAAGTAGAAATATCTAATTGCTCCTACCCCACCAAATTTTGTATCTCCCGTAAGTAAATGGTGTAAGATGTAAGAAACTAAAAATAAAGAAGAAAGAACTATTGCTGCAAACATCAAATTTCTATGTAATAAAAATCTTGATTTTTTTACTGCAATCAAAGCGGTCAAAAGTAAAACAGCAACAACCGAATTGATAACTGCATTTATGGTTGCAAATATGTGTACATTAAACCCTAAATCAATCTTAAGTTCAACATTTGCCAAAATTACTACCGCTAAAAAGACTACAACAGAAACAGTATATATTAATAATTTAGCTAGTTTGTCGTTTTTTGGAAACAAAGGTTGTAACATGATAAAATAATTTATAAAAACCAATAACAAAAATATAGAAGACCTGTTTAAAGAATTATTTTCTAAAGAGATTTCTTTTTACTTTTTTATCTCTTTCCATCATTAATAGAACAACATCGCCCATTAACTTATCCAAATGGCTACTATCTAAACCACTATACCAACCTCTAACAACGCGATCTTTATCTAACAAAAAGAATTTATCTGTATGAATAAATGCTGTATCTAAACCTTCTGCTTGTGCAATATTTGCTTTAAATTCATTTAGTGCTAAATTATAGATATCTGATTTAGAACCTGTTAACATCCACCATGTATCGTGATTGATATTGTATTTATCACCATAAGCTTTTAAACGAGTTGCAGAATCTCTAATTGGATCTACAGTAAAAGACACAAATCTAACTATACTATCTGTTTTATTAAATGCATCTTGCAACTTCTTCATATTTCGGGTAAGTGTAGGGCAAATACTCGGACAAGAAGTAAAGAAAAAATCAGCTATTATAATTTTACCTTTCCAATCTGAATCATTTAGTGTAACGATATTTCCGAATTGGTTGGTTAGAGGAACTGGTTTTATTTTATGCCAGATGGTATCGTCTGTAGTTTTACCATTTTCTGTAACTTGTTTTACGGTATCATAGAAATAGTGCTTCGGCATTATAACTGCTTTAGCACTTACATTTTTTACAATAAAATATGACCCAACAGGGAGCAATATCGTAACTAGGATGGCGACAAATGTTCTTTTCATGGTGTATAAAATACAATTGTCCCGATTTAGCCGGGACAATTGATAAGATAATTTTATATAAATTAATACTTATTCAATACCTGGCTTCTTTGCCTCAATATGTTCTGTTGTTTTTTCAATATAGGGCATGCTACCACCACGCGTATTTCTTAGATTTTTCCAAGAATTACCATCTAGTAAGAAAGCTGCTATAAACCAGATGAAAAACATCAAAGGGAAAACAATAGTATACATAAGGTTTTTTACTTCATCACCTAGGTGCATAAATACACCCACAATATAAAATGCTTTCAACAAAGAAAGAATTACAATTATACCTTTTATAAGAAGTACAACAAAAGGAGATTCGTGGCCACCTTCGTGCATGAAATACATCACTAAACCTAAACCCAATTCAATCAAAGTGATAACTGATAAAATAACAGTTGTTTTGATGATTTTCTTTATTTGACTTTCATCAGGTGCATGATGAAAAGTAACTTCTGGAGAATGTGTATTTGACTCGAACATAAAATATTATAATTTAAAAATTATCAGATTAGATAAAAACAAAGAAAAACGAAAACCCAAACTAAATCTACGAAGTGCCAGTATAAACCAGCTTTCTCGATCATGTTATAATGTCCTCTTTCTTCAAATTTATTATTCATAGCCATAATCAACATAATAATATTAATTACGACACCAGAGAATACGTGAAAACCATGAAAACCAGTGATACCAAAGAAATAACCACCAAAAGCAACTGGTCCAGTTTTTCCAACTTGCATACCATCATGTATTAAACCAGGGATAGCAGGGCCCCAAGGGTTTTGTGTTACAGTGGTTCCAATCAATTTTAATTGACCGTCAACCATTGCTGCGTGTTCTCCTGTAATTAAGTGTGTCCATTCCCAAGCTTGACAACCCAAGAATGCAAAACCTCCAACAATTGTCCAAGACATCCATTTAATTACACCTTTCTTATCCATGTGGTGACCTGCATGAACTGCAAGTACCATAGTTACAGAACTAATGATAAGAATGAAAGTCATTAAACTCACAAAAGCCAATGGCAAATTAGCATGTCCGAAAAAAGGCAAAGAATTAAATACATGATTTGGGTCTGGCCAAAAGTTTTGGCTAAAACGAATGGTACCATAAGAAATAAGGAACGCACCGAACGTAAACGCGTCACTCATTAAAAAATACCACATCATTAACTTACCGTATTCAACATTAAAGGGACTTCTCCCGCCTTCCCACCATTTAATTTCTGTATGTGCTGTTATTGCCATATTATTTCGTTGTTTTGGATATGCAAATATAGATACTGGAATTTATTTCATTATACTAAAAAATACAAATAAGTAAATCCATAATAAATCAACGAAATGCCAGTAAATACTAACTACGTCAATTGGTACAGTACTATAATTACGCGAACTATTATTTAAACCTTTTAAAAAAACTACAATTAAAGCAATCACTCCACCTAAGACGTGCACTCCATGTAATAAAGCTATAGCCAATAAAAAAGAATAAGAAGCATTTGAACCAGCACCTATTAATTTTATATCTAAAGATTTATAACTAAAAAAACCTACTATCTGTAATATTAAAAATAAAACGCCTAAAAGCGCTGTTAAGCCAAAAAGCAATCTATATTCTAACATCTTTCTTTGAACAAATAATTTCTTTGCAAAATAAATAGTAATGCTACTTGTTAAAATGCTAAAAGTAGAAACCCAAAATATTGAAGGCATTTCTACCAAAGACCAATTTGCCATATTCCTTTTAACGATATATGCACTCGTTAAACCTGCAAACATCATTAAAATACTGCCTATGGCAATCCATAATGTGAATTTATAAGGATGTATCTTTTTTTGTTCGTTCATTATATTTTTCCTCTACTTATTGAAATTATACTAAATTCCAATTTTCTCAATTTTATAAATTAAAAACTAACTAACCATTTAATTTATCTGCTAATAATGCTAAAAGCACTATTGGAAGATAACCATAAGATCCAAACATCACTCTTCTGGCGGCCTTTATGTCCATTTCAATATACAATCTTATACACTGCCATAACATAAAAATATTTGCAACACAAAGTATAATTAAACTGTACTTACCAGTCATTTGTGCAAAATATGGCAACACACATAAAGGAACCAATATTACTTGGTAAAGTATAGATTGGATTGCTGCAAATTTTGTTGGACCACCTTTATCAGGCAATAATTTGAATCCAGCTTTACTGTAGTCGTTATATGAAACCCAAGCTATAGCCCAAAAATGTGGGAATTGCCAAAAAAATTGTATACAAAATAGAATCCAACCACCTAGACTTAGTGAATCAGTGCCTGCAACCCAACCTATTAAACAAGGTAAAGCTCCAGGTATAGCTCCAACCATAACAGCAATTCCGTGTATCTTTTTTAATGGAGTATATACAAAAGCGTATAAAAACAAACTAAAAAGAGAAATGATTGCTGTTAACCAATTAAACCATATACCAAGAATAAATATACCAATTAAAGCACTACAGAAGGCAAATATCCAACCCTCATTCGAACTCATTCTACCTGAAGCAATTGGACGCTTTAATGTTCTTTGCATTAATGCATCTGTGTCTTTTTCTACAATTTGGTTAATTGCATTTGCTGATCCAGTAACCAACATTCCACCTACAAAAAGTAAAAGAACTGATAAAAAATCAAAAGAAATACCAGGTGCCAACAAGTAACAAACTACACTAGAAAATACAACTGTAAAACTTAATGTGAACTTCATTAAAAGATAGTAATCATTTAATTTTTGTTTCACTATTACAACTATAGAATCTGAACTTTCGGTATTTGAATTGATCAATTAATTAATTATTCCTGTTTAAATCAATGTTTTTAGTGTGCAGATTCATCATGACCTATAGGTTCAACTTGAGGGATAAAATCTCTTCCGTCTTTACCATAATCATAAGGCCAACGATGTACTTCTGGTATTTCGCCAGGCCAGTTACCGTGACCAGCTTTTATTGGTGTAGTCCACTCCAAAGTATTAGCTCCCCATGGATTTTGTACAGTAACTTTTCTACCCTTGAAAATAGAATATAAAAAATTAAATACAAATAGCATTTGAGCTGCAAATACAACCATAGATACGGTGCTAATAAATCTATTCAAATCGCCAAACATTTTAAATGATTCCCAATTTGAAAAATCTGCATATCTACGTGGCATACCTGCTAAACCTTCATAGTGCATTGGCCAAAATATCAAATATGCACCTACTAATGTTACCCAAAAATGTATATAAGATAAAGTATTGTTCATGTAGCGACCATAAAATTTTGGAAACCAATGATAAACACCTACAAATAAACCAAAGAATGAAGCAACACCCATTACAATGTGAAAGTGGGCAACTACGAAATAAGTATCGTGTAAGTGAATATCCAAAGTAGAATTACCCAAGAAAATACCGGTTAAACCACCCGAAATGAACAAACTAACAAAACCTATCGAAAATAACATTGCTGGAGTCAATCTCAAATTACCTCTCCACAAAGTTGTTAGCCAGTTGAAAACTTTGATTGCAGATGGAATTGCAATTAATAATGTTAACAATACGAAGAAAGCACCTAAGAATGGATTTAAACCAGTTACAAACATGTGGTGAGCCCAAACTAAGAAAGCTAATATTGTAATCGCAAATAAAGATCCAATCATTGCAAGATATCCAAATATTGGTTTACGTGCATTGACACTCATAACCTCAGATACCATTCCCATTGCTGGTAGTAGAATAATGTAAACCTCTGGATGACCTAAAAACCAAAACAAATGTTGAAATAATATTGCAGAACCACCTTCATTTGGTAAAATCTCTCCTTTAACTACGATATCTGAAAGATAAAAGGATGTACCTAAATTTCTATCGAATATCAACAAAATTGCACCAGAAAGTAAAACTGGGAAAGACAATACACCAAGAACTGCTGTAAAGAACAATGCCCATATTGTTAATGGTAAACGGGTCATAGACATACCCTTTGTTCTCATATTTAGAATCGTAGAAATATAATTTAAACCTCCCAATAATGATGATACTATAAACAAAGCCATTGAAATCAACCAAAGATCCATTCCAATTTTTGAACCATCACCCGCTTGCCCCAATGCAGATAAAGGAGGATAGATTGTCCATCCACCAGCAGCAGGACCAGTTTGTACAAAAAGAGACGAAAACATAACTATTGATGCTCCAAAAAAGAACCAATAAGACAACATATTTAAAAAAGGTGAAGCCATATCTCTTGCTCCAATTTGCAATGGAATTAAGAAATTTGCAAATGTTCCACTTAAACCTGCTGTTAGTACGAAAAATACTAATATTGTTCCGTGCATTGTAACTAAAGCGTAGTAGAACTCTGCAGAAATCTTTCCACCTCTAGCCCATTTTCCAAAAACATCTTCTAAAAAAGGGAAGGTTGCATCAGGATAACCCAACTGTAACCTGAATAATACAGAAAACAAACCTCCAATGATTGCCCAAATCATTCCTGTTATTAGGAATTGCTTTGCAATCATTTTATGATCCATTGAAAAGACATACTTTGATAAAAAGGATTCTTCATGGTGGTGTTCATGTGCCACCTCATGTCCATGTGATACCTCATGTGTATGTACACCAGCTGTTTTTGGAACAATCAATTCGCTCATTTTTATAATTTTTTTTCTTAACTAATTATTTTATCAATTGTGCAATTGGTTTAGAAACCATTGCAGTATCAGTTGTTGATGACGTACTTTTATTGTTTTGAGCCATTATAGTTGCATATTGTGGCTTCTGAGTAGCCATCCATGCATCGTATTCAGCTTTGGTTTGAACAATAACGATTCCTTTCATAGAATAGTGTCCTGTTCCGCATATTTGATCACAAGAAATTTCATAAACAAAGTCTTTATTTCCTGTAATTTTTTTCATCTCCTCTGTTGTAATCTTTGGAGTAAACCACATAGTTGTTGGTATACCTGGAACAGCATCCATCTTCATTCTAAAATGAACTAAACCTACATCGTGAATTACATCTTGTGCATTGATTACTAGTTTAACGGGTTGGTTTACTAACAAATGCATTTCAGAAGCTTCTATATCATCATGACTTGCAGCATCTTCCCAATCAACACCTAAAGCGTTTCCTTCGTCAGCCTTTGTTAAGCGATAATTCTTTCTACCCAATACACCATCTTTTCCCGGATACCTCATCATCCAGTTGAATTGACGACCTGTTATTTCAACCAATTGTGATTCCTTTGGTGCGTCACCAGTAATTCCAAACCAATAAAATAAACCAAAACCTACTAAAACTGTTAAAAATAATGCTGGTACAACTGTCCAAATCAATTCTAACTTATTATCATGAGCAAAAAAGTAAATCTTTCTTTTCTCTTTAAATTGATATTTATAGACAAACCAAAATAAAAGAATTTGCGTAAGAAGGAAAACCAATCCAGTTATTGCAAATGTTATAAACAACATTAAATCAATCTTCTCTCCGTGATCAGATGCTGATGGTTTACTCAACAAAGTTTTATTAAAAAACAAATTGTTGCACCACCATGCCGCAGCTAACCCCAAAACTAAAAACACCATGAATAAAAATGCATTTATCTTATTACTCTGTTGAAATGCTTTTTCCTCTCCATTTAATACAGAAACGTATTCACTCGCTTTAGCTATCTGGAACATTACCAGTATAGCAAGACCAAGAATAGCTAAAATTAAATAACCAGACATGTATTCTACTTTTAAACGTTTTTTATAATATCCTTACAACTAACTTCTAAGTATGGTGAATCACACTCTCTCTGATAAAAGGATGATTCATTGCCATCAAAGGTTTCTTAGCTAAAGATTTACCTACAAAGAACAATATCAAACCAATATATAAAATCAAAATTCCAAATTCAAACCATCCCAAATTAAAGTCATTACCAACTGAGCCAGGCATTACCATTTGGAAAAAATCTATCCAGTGACCAAAAATTATAATTACAGCTACCATTGTAAGTAAAGTATAATTTCTTTTTGAGTCACGTTTCATTAATAACAAAAACGGGAGCAAGAAGTTGACAATTAGATTAAGAAAAAATATTCCTTTATAAGCACCTTCTAAACGTGGTTTGAAATATTTTGTTTCTTCTGGAATATTTGCATACCAAATCAACATAAACTGTGAATACCATAAATATGTCCAAAATACAGAGAATGCAAACATAAACTTACCTAAGTCATGCAAATGCTCCTCAGATGTATATTCTAAATAATCATTATTCTTCAAATAAATTACAAATAATGTTACCAAAGCCATTCCAGAAACAAAAGTACTTACGAAAGTATACCAGCTAAACATTGTTGAATACCAATGTGGATCAATACTCATCAACCAAAACCAAGGAATAGTAGATCCAACTGTTAATCCAAAAACAACTGTGAAAGCTGCTGCCCAAGCCGTATTTGAAATTATATATGATTCTCCTTCTTCTCTATCCATTGCAGAGTCAGCTCTTGAAGAAAGTTGGCGCATTTTTGCCCCAATTAAACTCCAAGCAGCCATTGCTAAAATAGACCATCCTAAGAAAAATATTGGATTTAAAAAAGCTACTTTGCCTTTCAAAACTTTATCTTTTGCAACAGCCTCAGTATCTAACCAATGGTAAATATCATGGCGATGTCCTAATATTATTGAAAGAAACACAATTAGTGCTATTACAGAAAAAACAGGCACTAATGTAGATATTGCCTCCGGCACTCTTCTAAACGCCATCTGCCAACCTCCATGTGCTAAAGTAGTTATGCAAATGAAAAACATTGAGGCATTTACTACCAAAAGGAAGAATGTACTGTTTTGTAATAATGAAGCCCAAAACCTTGTTTGATCGTGTTCATTTTTACTAAATGCTAGGAAAACGATCCCTAGTATTAAAGCTAAAGCTCCTACAGCTAGTAAAGCGTTGGTCCATTTCTTGTATACAGGGCTAATTTCAAATTGTTGCGTGATCATCTGATCTTATTAAAAGCTTTCGAAAATTAATTTTTTGTTATTGCTGCTGTATCGGCTGCAGTTGTAGTCTGAACGGGATTTTGCTTAGATTTTACATAAGCGATAACCATCCATCTCTGTTTTGACTGCAATTGAGAAGCATAACTGCCCATCAAATTTTTACCGTATGTCAATGAATAATACATTTGACCTTCAGGCATGCTTTCATACTTTGCATCGCCAACCAATGTAGCTGGTTTTGCAGGATATGGACCATCACCACCTTTGTACAATGGACCGTTTCCATCTAATTTTGTACCATGACAAATAGCACAGTTAATTAAATATAAACGCTCTGCCTCTTTTAAATCTACTTCATTTAAAGCTGGTAAAGGATTTTTTACTGATCTTGATGCAAAATAATTAGTCGTATCTCCAACTTCATCTACTGGGATGTGGAAAGGTAATACTTCACCTCTTTTTACAGTTCCAGCAACTGAAGGTCTGTTTGTTTGTCCATCTGCAAACACAGGATTTACAGAATAAGTTTCATAAGCCCTACTATCCGCCATATCTGGCATATAAGTATAACCTCTTGTTCTTTTTACATTATTGCAACTTACTGCAACTATTAGTAGCAGTAAAGCAGAAAACGATATTTTATTAATTTTTTTCATCTGATTAAGTTCTTTGCTTTATGCTATTGCCTGTTCGTCATTGTATAATTTCTGATCCTTATCGTAGGTTCCAAGCCACCAACCATCTTCGGCAATTTGTGTATTGATTTCCTGTGCACCTACACTAGTTAAGAACTGCTTTACTTCTTCTTCATTTGTTTTTCCAGTACATTCAATTACCATTACAAATAAATCATCTGTAGCCCTAGGATGGAAATGATGCTTTTTTATACCTGGTGCCAACTGACACAAATAACAAAAGGTCAAAACCATACCTACTGCAGCCATTAAAACTGTAAGTTCAAATGAAATTGGAATCCAAGCTGGTAGAGCAAAATTTGGCTTACCTCCAATATTTATTGGCCAATCTTTTGTAAAAGACCATGTCATAAAAGAAACAGCTGTGGTAGTACCAGTCATGCCAAATATAAATCCAGCAGTATGTAAACTAGTATCCCTCAATCCCATTGCCTGATCTAACCCGTGAACTGCAAACGGCGTGTAGATGTCATGTAACTTGTATCCTGTTTTGCGGAATTTTGAAACTGCAGGAAACAATACTTTCTCATCATCAAAACAGCCTACAACAAATTTTTTAACTGCCATGTATCGCGATTTACGATTTTATTATTATTAATGATGGGCAACTCTTACGGTACCCTCATGGTGATCGTCATGATGTGACATAGTTTGATAGAACTTCTCAGTCTCTAACTCTTCTAACTTCAACATCTCTGTTTTATAACTTTCTCCTGTTGTCTTCAACACAAATTTAATTTCTGCAATCGCAATTACAGGGAAGTATTTAGCAAACAAAAAGAAACATGTAAAAAACAATCCAAATGTTCCTAAGTAAAATCCTATTTCCCATAATGATGGTCTGTAATAAATTGACCATGATGATGGTAAATAATCACGATATAAAGATGATACAATGATTACAAAACGCTCAAACCACATACCTACGTTTACAACAATACTCATTATAAAAGTAAACAATACACTTCTTCTTAATTTCCTAAACCAGAAAAACTGTGGTGATATAACGTTACAAGCCATCATCAACCAATAACTCCATCCATAAGCTCCAGCAATTCTATACTTGAAAAATATATCTTGCTCAAAACTTACCATACTATACCATGCCATAAACAACTCAGTAAGATACGCACAACCTACAATTGATCCTGTCAAAACAATTACCTTATTCATGTTTTCAATGTGACCAATAGTAATGTAATCTTGAAGATTCATTACTTTTCTACATATCAACATCAATGTTTGTACCATCGCAAATCCCGAGAAAATCGCTCCAGCAACGAAGTATGGAGGGAAAATTGTTGTATGCCATCCTGGAACTACTGATGTAGCGAAGTCAAATGATACAATTGTATGTACAGACAATACCAATGGTGTTGATAAACCTGCAAGTACCAATGATAAACTCTCATGACGTTGCCAGTGTTTTGCACTTCCTGTCCAGCCAAATGATGCAACACCATAAAAATGTTTACGCAACTTAGTTTTTGCTCTATCTCTTACAGTTGCCAAATCTGGAATCAAACCTGAATACCAAAACAACAATGAAACTGTAAAATATGTTGATATCGCAAATACGTCCCACAACAATGGTGAATTGTAGTTAGGCCATAATGGTCCACGAGTATTAGGATAAGGTAAAGTAAAAAATGCCATCCAAACCCTTCCCATGTGGAAGATTGGAAACTGGCCTGCACAAATTACCGCAAAAATAGTCATCGCTTCTGCAGCTCTGTTTACACCTGTTCTCCAACTTTGGCGGAACAACAATAAAATTGCTGAAATCAATGTTCCTGCGTGACCAATACCTACCCACCATACGAAGTTGGTAATATCCCAACCCCAGTTGATGGTGCGGTTAACGTTCCACTGACCAATTCCAAAAACTACTTCACGATATACCGAGTATACCCCGAACATCAAGAATACTATGGAAATGAAAAAACCAATGTACCACAAACGTGTTGGTTTTGCCTCTATCGTATGACAGATATCTTCCGTTACGTCATGATAGGTTTTGTGACCATCCACTAATGGTTCCCTGATCGTTGATTCGTATTTATTCACACTCATTGCCTGTTATTTTGCGTTGGCTTTTGGCCTTAAAATTTCTTTACTTTTAAAACTCGTTATTACTCTTAATTATTCTACCGGATGTCCTGTAGGAATATGTCCAGCCTCTTCATGTGAAACCTCCGCTTCTGCAACTCCTACCTCACGATTCGTATTTCTAACTTTCGCAAGATAATTTACATTCGATAATGTATGTATCTGCTCTAAAGCGTAGAATACTCTATCTTTTTGCTCTACATTTCTCAATACAGAAATAGGACTTTTCTTGTCGTTAACATTACCAAACATAATTGCACTTGTAGGACAAGCTTGCTGACAAGCAGACTTAACATCCCATACTCCATTTGCACCTGTTTCGATTGGTCTATTTTCCTTTTTTGCAGTAAGCTTTCCTTCTTGGATACGTTGAATACAGAATGAACACTTTTCAATAACTCCTCTAGATCTTACTGTTACATCTGGATTTAGAACCATTCTGGTTAACTCCTCATTCATCATCATCACAGAATCATCCAAAACTTCTTTCTGATTGTCTGTAAAACTATCTGCTCCATAATAATCTGCCCAATTAAAGCGACGAACTTTGTATGGACAGTTGTTGGCACAATACCTTGTACCAATACAACGGTTGTAAGCCATTTGGTTGATTCCTTCGCTGCTATGGTTTGATGCATTTACAGGACAAACGTTTTCACATGGTGCATTATCACAATGCTGACAAAGCATCGGCATAAATACAACATTCAACTTATCCAAATCATCATTACCAGAATCATCCCTATATGTAGCGAAATATCTATCAATTCTTAACCAATGCATTTCGTGGGCACGCATTACTTCACTCTTGCCTACAACTGCCACATTATTTTCTGCTGTACATGCTACTGAACAAGCTCCGCAACCGATACATGAATTCAAATCTATGCTCATTCCCCACTTTGGACCAGGATAACTGAAACTTGGATACAATGTACCTTCTTCAGCAAAATTGCCAGTCTTTGGTGCGTAATCTTTTACCAATTCATTTCTTTCTTCTAAAACAGCATCAGGATGTTTGCGGAAAGATGATAAATTAAACTCTTTTACAATCTGATTTCTTCCTTCGTATTGATTGTGTGTTTGAGTATATGCTACTTTAACTAATTCTTCAGATTTTTTACATTCAACATTTACAACCGAATAATTGAAGGTTGTTCCGTTGAATTGTACAAAAGGAAACACATTAACTCCAACATTTGCTGCCGCTCTTCCTGCCTTTTCACTTCTACCATATCCTACAGCTACAGCAATTACATTTGGATGCATTCCTGGTATAGCCAAAATTGGCAACTTCAATTCTTTGTTTCCAACTTTTGCAATGAATACAGGTTTTGTTACTTCTACTTCATACTTATCGTCTAATATGATACCAAACTTTTTGGCCATATCATAAGATATCATGATGTAGTTGTCCCAAGTTGCTTTTGTAATTGGATCTGGTAATTCTTGCAACCATGGGTTGTTTGCATCTTTACCGCTTCCAATTGATATTTTTGGATACAATACCAACTCATAATTTGCATGTGTATCTTCTGCAGGAAGTGTAAATGCAGCTGAGGTTGATGAACTATTGAATGGTAAAGTTTCGCCTCCTGTTGTTTCATATATTAAAACTCCATCCTGCAAAGCTTGATCAAACTTCTCTTGACTTCCTAATTTCTGCAACCAATAAGATTTTACAACATCGCCGTAAACCTCATTCTTTCCACTCCACTTCAACAATGAAGTTTGAAAAGCTCTAGTCTTGAATAATGGTGCAATTGTTGGTTGTATAAAACTAATTTGTCCAACTTTTGGTTCTGTATCTCCCCAACTTTCTAAGAAATGATGATCAGGGATTACAAAAGAGCAAAGTGAAGTGGTTTCATCTTCTCTATCGTTAAAAGAAACAGAGAATTTTAATTTAGATATTCCTTTTGCAAATTGGTCAGCATCAAAATAATCATAAGCTGGGTTTACACCATGAATCAATAATGCACCAATCTTGCCCTCGTTCATGTCTTTCACCAACTGAACCATTTCGCCATCAATACCTGCTTTGGTTTGCAAAGCACCATTCCAACTGATGGTTTTTCCGTATGCACCTAACTGTTGGTTGATTGTATTTACTAAGATTTGTGCATTCACATCATTACTTCCAGAAACCACTAAAGCATTTCCTTCTGCCTCCATTAACATGGCGGCTGTCATATCCAAACCTTTCTTTAATCTTTCATCTTTAATTGTAGGTGTTGCAACTTCTTTTGAAATTTTAGACAACAAATACAACAAAACTTTATTTGCTTCTGATGGCTTTATAATAAAGCGATCATCGGCATTAGCACCTGTCATAGAAAGCATTCCTTCAAATTGGATATGCTTGCTCATTTGTGCATCTTCAGGATTTATTTTTCTTCCTATGCTATATTGACGAGCAAACTCAACTGGGTTTAACCAAGTTCCTAAGAAATCGGCTGCAACACTAACAATTACTTTTGCTTTGTCAAAATTATATGAAGGAATTCCTCTTTTGCCAAACGTTGCTTCATTCGCCAATAACATACCACTGCAAGACAATGCATCATATTGAACGTGCTTGCTTCCTGGATGTGCAGCAATAAATTCAGCAATTACATTTTTTGTAGTAATTGAATTTACAGTAGATGTTAACAAAACAACTGGTAAACCACCTAGATTCGCAAAATTCTCACTAACTATTTTATCAAATGCATCTAAAGAACTTACTTCTTTAAATGATTTGGATGATTTTACAAACTGTAAAGGATATCTTAAACGAGCAGTGTCGTATAAATTTAAAACTGATGCTTGTACCCTTGCTGAAGTTGCTCCCTTTGTAAATGGAGACATTTCATTTCCTTCAATCTTAATTGGACGACCGTCACGAACTTTTGCAACAACTGGAATAGCTTCACCCTCTTGTACAAATGTAGTTGCAAAATAATTTGAAATACCTGGAACAATGTTTTCAGGCTTGTTCAAATAAGGGATTGACTTTTTTACCGGCATTTCACAACTTGCTGCTGCAATAGCTGCCGCAGTACTGAATCCTAAATATTTAAGAAAATCACGACGAGGACTTTTTGCATCTAACAAATTACCATCTTCCAACTCTACGGGCAAATCTTCAGCAAATTCATTTTCTACAGACTTTTCAAATTCTGATGTTTGCTTCAGTTCACCTAAGGTTTGCCAGTACTTTTTCTGATCCATATTGCTGTTGTAGATTGAAGTTAACTTTACTTTTTTTTCCTAACGTTGTATGAAGTATTAATTAATAGTGACACTTCATACACTCTGTTCCACCGATTTTCTCCACTGTCACACTATCCAATTTCTTATTCTTAATGTCTTCGTGGAATTTCTCATAAATACTGTAGTACTTATTTTCCGCGAATTGAACTTTTGATTCTCTGTGACAATTGATACACCAACCCATACTCAAATCTGAATATTGGTAAACTTCACCCATTTTTTGAATTTCACCATGACAAGTTTGGCAATTCTGTTTTCCAACTGTTACGTGTTGTGCGTGGTTGAAATACACGTGATCTGGTAAATTGTGTATTCTTATCCATTCAATTGGCTTACCATTTCCATTGTATGTTTTCTTATCAGGATTCCAACCTGCAAATTGATACAATTTGTTTATTTCTGCAGTTCCGTCAACCTCAGATCCATCTTCTCTAGTAAGCTTTGGACCCTTAACATATTCGTTAATTGCCATGTGACAGTTCATACAAACATTTACAGATGGAATGTTTGAATGCTTTCCTTGCATTGCTCCATTGTGGCAATACAAACAACTGATTTGATTGATTCCAGCATGTACTTGGTGAGAATAATATATGGGTTGCTCAGGTTGGTAATTTTTGCTTCTTCCCAAACCTTGTGCATTAATGAATAAAGAATATCCACCAAACATAAACAATCCAATAATTACTACTGCTATGTATGCCTTATTGCGATAGAAAGGTACTGGCTCTGTTGCAGGAATTCCTTCAGTCTTGTCTGATAATTTCTTTAGGTTGCTGTTAACTTGTAGTAGAATTAACATAACAACTGCTAGCAACATGGTTAAAATACCAAATAGTAAAGAGTTGTCGTCTGTTTCACCTTTACTTGTAGCATCAGACCCTGAAGCCATATCTCCACTTGGTACTGGAGGAGGAACAGAAGCTGTATTTATGTATCCTAAGATAGCATCAATATCTTTATTAGTCAACTCCGGGAAAGCCGGCATTTGAATTTTGTTGTACTGTGCGTAGATTTCAACAGCGTGAGGATATCCACTCTTAATTACAGAAGCACTGTTGCGAATCCAATTGTAAATTTGGTTCTTGTCTGGCCACCTGTCTTCAACACCTTTTAAGGCTGGACCAGTTAAGTTCTTGTCAATTGCGTGACAAGTAGCACATTTTTGTTGAAATATTGCCTTTCCATCTTGTGCACTTAAATTCATTGACACAAAAAGCAAAAAAACCAAAGAAACCGAAAAAACACCTGACTTTATGTTAAAAAAACGATTCATAATCGTATTAAGTTTATCTATATAAGATTTCTACCAATTCGGGTGCAAATTTACGTCACGTTTCTAACAAATTGTAAACATTTTTAAATTATTTTTATCATAATGCTGGCAAGGGTTTTAGCCGATTGTTTAACATTTTACCCTATAATTGTCATATAATTGTAATCAATTCACGTTTAAATTGTTTTTCTATTTTTATTACCGTCCTTTGACAAAATTTTATACCTCTTTTTCTTATGTTTTCATCACTAAAAGCTAAATGGAAAGTAAATACATCTCAATTTATATTGATATTTTGCACTTTTGCAGTTACAGGAACTTTAACAGCATGGATTTCTAGACAATTGCCTGGCTGGATTGGATTTACAGATGCAACCCCTTCTGCATTAAAATTACTTTTACGCATCTTCGTTTTAATTTTTGGATACCAATTTATTATTCTAGCTGTTTCTGTTTTATTTGGGCAATTTCCTTTTTTCTGGAATTATGAAAAGAAGATTTTAAATAGCATTTTCAAAACCAAATTTCCAGTTGGTTCACCAAAAACAATAAAAATTGCAATTTTTGCTTCCGGAACTGGATCTAATGCTCAACAAATCATAAACCATTTTCGAAATTCTACTCAAATAAAAGTAGGTTTGATTGTATCCAACAAACCTGATGCCGGAGTATTGAATATTGCCAAAATCGAAAACATTCCTTTCATAATTATTGAAAAAAATGCATTTTTTGATTCAATAGATTATGTTAAAATGATTTTGTCTCATAAAATTGAATTTATTATTCTTGCAGGATTTTTATGGAAAATTCCTGCTTCAATTTTAAATGCTTTTCAAGAAAAAATTATTAATATACACCCCGCCTTATTGCCTAAATTTGGTGGCAAAGGAATGTATGGGAGTAAAGTTCACGAAGCAGTGAAAAATGCTGGTGAAACTGAAACCGGAATCACTATCCACCTAGTTGATGAACTTTACGACCATGGTAAAACCCTTTTTCAAGCAGTTGTTTCAATTGATCTTGATGATTCTCCTGAAACCATTGCGAAAAAAGTACTTGCTCTGGAACACCAACATTTCCCTCAAGTAATTGAGTCTTACATACTGAAAACCAATCTTTAATGCAACGTTTTCTTTTTATAGTATTTTTATTTGTTTCCACGCTCACTAAAGCTCAAGACATTTTGGTTAGCGGCACAATATTAGATTCAACCGCTAAACTAACAGTATCTGCTGTAAAAGTTATGAGCACCAGTGGGGCTGTAACGTATTCTGATTCTACAGGTCATTATAACATATTCGTTTTTATTACCGATTCTGTAAACTTTACTTACCGCAATAAATCTACCGTTTGGTTTCCCGTTCGAGACATGAAATATTCAAGTCAATTTGATATTGCACTTAAAATTCGAATTCAAGACCGCTTCCAGATGCTTAAGGAGGTTATTGTAATAAAAAAAACTTACCGCCAGGATTCTTTGGAAAACCGTCAGAAATATTCCAAAGTGTTTAATGGCAGCACCGGCGGGCTTCGATTATCAGAATCTAGTGCTTTGGGTGGAGGAACCCCGGGCTTAGACCCTAACGAAATCATCAACCTTTTCCGCTTTCGCAGAAACCGTGGATTAAGAAACTTACAAAAACGTTTGCTAGACGAAGAAGCAAATAAATTTGTTGATTATCGTTTCAACAAAAATCTTGTAAAACGCATTACTGGATTAGAATCTCGTGATTTGGAAACCTTTATGAAAGTATGGCGACCAACCTACGATTTATGTGCCGGTGCTTCTGAATACGACTTCCATTATTTTATTCTTGAAGCCTCTAAGCTTTTCAAAAAAGGTGTTGTTCCCTCAATGTTGCCACAGCAATATCTACAATGATTTATTTAATGATGATGTAAACCCTGATTAAAATCTTAACAATCGAAATCTTTTTATCAAGGTTTTTTGGTTATTTTTAATACCACTTAAACGGTTGATATGAAACAATTTTGTAGCTTTTGGGCCTTTTTAATAATTTCTGGTTGTGTATTTGGACAACAATTTCAATCCCTAAAACCTGCAATTCCTTCATCAGTTGGTTTCTCCGCAGAAAGATTAACTCGGATAGACAACACTTTACAATCTTGGGTAACAGAGCAAAAAATGAACGGCATAGCAGCCTTAATTGTAAAAGATGGAAAAATTGTTTACAACAAAGCCTTCGGATTTAACGATCCTGAACATAAACTTCCTTACCGTACCGATGCCATTTTCCGCATCGCATCTCAAACAAAAGCCATTACTAGTGTTGCTATTATGATGTTGGTGGAAGAAGGAAAAATTTTACTTACAGATCCTGTTTCAAAATTCATTCCGGAATTTAAAAACCCGAAAATCATAGATCAATTCAACGAAAAAGATACCAGTTGGACAAGCACTCCATCAAAAAGAGAAATCACCATTAAAGATTTATTGACACATACTTCCGGAATTGGTTACGCACAAATTGGTTCTAAACAAGCCAATATGATGTATTCAAAATTTGGTATTACTTGTGGAATTGGCATAAAAGAAGGTTTTGTTTTGGGTGATGTAATCAAAAAATTGGGCAAATTGCCTTTGTTTCATAACCCTGGTGAAAAGTTCACCTATGGTTTAAATACTGATGTATTGGGTTATGTTGTAGAAGTGGTTTCTGGAAAAACTTTTGAAGTTTTTTTAACCGAGCGTTTGTTTTTGCCTTTGGGCATGAATGATACTTATTTTTACATTCCTGAAAACAAACAATACAGATTGGTAGGCTTGTATTCTCAAGATTCAGAAGGCATTAAACCGATGAAAGAAAAAATTTCTATTACCGATGATTTTTATAGAGACTATCCCAAAATGAAATCTGGCTATTTTTCAGGTGGTGGTGGATTATCTTCTACTTTAATGGATTACGCCGTTTTTCTACAAATGTTACTAAATGGTGGAACCTATAACGGAAAACAGATTTTATCGCACAATACGGTTAGAATGATGATTAGCAATCAAATCGATGAAACTATTATGGGGGGCGATTGGTTTGGTTTAGGATTTGGATTAACAACCGAGAAAGAAGCTGCAGGATGGCCTCAAAATGTAGGCACTTTTGAATGGGGCGGAATGTTCGCAACCACCTATTGGGTTGATCCAAAAGAAAATCTAATCGGACTAATGTTCCGAAACATTTGGCCTACTAATTTTGATGCCCCTACAAGATTTAAAATCCTAACTTACCAAGCCTTAACCAATTGATTGAGGTTTCTATCTCAAAACATAAACTGTCTGAAAGATTATTAAATTTAACTTCAACGCTTTAATTTTTAAAATGAGACGCATATCAACCCTGTTTTTTTGTTTTTTATCTTTTACTTTGTTTGCCCAAAATGCTAAAAAACTCCACGAATCTGCAATTGTAGTAGATACACACAATGATTTTTTAAGTCAAGCCGTAGATAAGGGCTATAATTTTGAAGACAATCTTTTAGGCAAAGCCCATTCTGATTTGGGAAGAATGATAAAAGGCGGTTTGGATGTACAAATTTTTTCTGTTTGGTGCGATGCCCGTCCGGATGCTTATGCATTTGCAAACAGAGAAATTGACAGTTTGTATTCACTAGTTCAGCGCAGCAATAACAAAATGGCGATAGCCTATACCCCTAAAGACATTCGATACAACCTAAATCATCATAAACAAACCGCGATGTTGGGTATGGAAGGCGGTCACATGATTGAAGATGATATAAACAAATTAGATAGTTTATACAATCGTGGAGTTAGATATATGACTTTAACTTGGAACAACAGTACATCTTGGGCAAGTTCTGCAATGGAAGAAAGCAACGGAAAAATTCCTGCAGACCAACGAGGACTGAACGATTTGGGAAAGAAAATCATCAACCGTATGAACCAATTGGGTATGATGGTAGATTTATCGCATGTTGGCGAACAAACTTTTAAAGATGCGATTGCAACAACTACAAAACCTGTAATTGTTTCACACAGTTGTGTTTGGAATATAGATCCGGTTTTCAGAAACCTTAAAGATTATCAAATTGATGCCATTAAGAAAAATGGCGGAGTGATCTGTATCAATTTTAATTCTGGTTTCCTCGACAGCAATTACGTTAAAAAAAGTAAATCGTTTTATGCCAACAAGAAAGCAGAAAAAGATTCATTACAAAAAACGGGTTTACAAGAGTTTTTTATAGATGAAATGTTGACAAAAAAATACAAATCAGAAATCGAGGCAATGCGTCCACCATTTTCAACATTGTTTGATAATATCGATTACATAGCAAAAAGGATTGGGGTTGATTATATCGGCTTGGGTTCAGATTTCGACGGCATTACATCTGCCCCAAAAGAATTAGATGGCATTCAAGATTTTCCAAAAATTACACAAGGTTTGCTGGATAGAGGATATTCACCCAAAGACATTAAGAAAATATTGGGAGAAAATGTGTTGAGGGTGTTTGGCGAAAACAGCAAGTAATGGTTAATGGTTAATGGTTAATAAATAAAATCATATTTTCAATTCTATCTATAAATATATTCTTCATGCGATTTCATTTTTTACTGTTGATTGTAATTTGTTCTGCTTGTTTTGGACAAAATCCATCTTCTTCAACCATTGCTAGGTTTAAAAAAACTGCACAAAATGTTACCATTATCCGAGATAATTATGGCATTCCACATGTTTATGGAAAAACAGATGCCGATGCAGTTTTTGGATTGATGTATGCACAATGTGAAGAAGATTTTAAACGAGTGGAAATGAATTACATCACCATGTTGGGAAGAACAGCAGAAGTTTCTGGAGCTGAAGACATTTATGAAGACTTATTGGTTAAAATAACTATTGACACCGCAGCTGCAATGCAAGATTATCACAAAGCACCCGCTTGGATGAAAACTTTATTGCAATCTTGGGCAGATGGCATCAACTACTATTTATACAAACACCCTTCCGTAAAACCGGCATTGCTACATCATTTTGAACCTTGGTGGCCGCTAACTTACACCGATGGAAGCATTTCTGCCATTCAAACGGGTGGATTAACAGCCAACGACCTCAAAGCATTTTACGCTTCAAAAGATATCGTAACCAATTTGGAACATCAACCTGGAAACGATGAACACCTTATTGGTTCTAATGGATTTGCAATAGCGCCTGCAAAAAGCAAAACCGGAAAACCACTTTTCTTCATCAATCCTCACGTAACTTTTTATTTCCGTCCGGAAGTTCAAATGGTTAGTGAAGAAGGATTAAATAGTTATGGTGCGGTAACTTGGGGACAATTTTTTGTTTACCAAGGTTTTAATCAATATTGCGGTTGGATGCATACATCTAGCGAAGCAGATGCCGCCGATTTATACGCAGAAAAAATCATCAAAAAAGATGGAAAATTGTTTTACGAATACGACAACAAATTATTACCGATTCAATCAAAAACTATAAAGATCAAATATTCCACAAAAGAAGGCATTCAATCTCAACAATTTACCGTTTATAGCACGCACCATGGTCCGGTTATGGGAAGCAAAAACGGCAAATGGCTGAGTTTGAAAACACAAAATCGTTCGTTGGATGGTTTAATACAATCTTGGACACGCATTAAAAGTAAAAACCTGGCAGATTTCAAAAAGAGTTTAGATTACAGAGCAAATTTATCCAACAATACCGTTTATGCAGATGCGGCCGGAAACATTGCATATTGGCACGGCAACTATATGCCAAAGCGCAACGCTGGTTACAATTGGAACTTACCAGTTGATGGAACTACAACTGCTACAGAATGGAAAGGAATGCATACGGTGGATGAATTGGTAAAAGTGATTAATCCTGCATCGGGGTGGATACAAAATACAAACAATACGCCATTCTCCGTTTCTGGAATTGCCAGTCCAAAACAAAGTGATTATGCCACATATTTTGCTCCAGATGCCGAAAACTTTAGAGGTTTAAATGCTGTTAGACTTTTAAGTGCAAAAAATATGTTTTCACCTGATGATTTAATCGAAGTTGCTTCAAATATGCACTTAACGGCTTTTGATACTTCAATGCCTTATTTGTTTGCAGCACATGAAAACATAAAACTTACCAATCCCATATTATACAATAAAGTAAAAGATGTTGTAGATGTTTTAAAAGCTTGGGATAAAAATACGGGAGCCAATTCCGTTGCAACCAATTTAGCCATCCATTGGGCTGAACAATTGAACATCATTTTAAGAAATCAAGATCCACTATTATTAAAAGACTTCACCGTAAAATATGGTAAATTATTAAAAACCACGGCTCCGGAAGTATTGGTTAAAACATTTGATGAAGCAATTGAAAAAATTAAAAAAGACTTTGGCCACTGGGATATTGCTTGGGGAGAAGTAAATCGGATGCAAAGAATTTCCAATACACTTACCCAACAACAAGACGATTCAAAACCAAGTTTAGCCTCAGGAAGAGCTTCTTCAACTTGGGGAGCTTTACCATCATTTAACAGCAGATATTTTCCCAACTCCAAAAAGCGTTATGGCTTTGGAGGAAACAGTTTTGTTTGTTTGGTAGAATTTGGTGATACTATTCATGCAAAATCTATTCTTGCTGGTGGACAAAGTGGGGACGTAAATTCACCTCACTTTTTCGATCAAGCAGAAATGTACTTGAATAGTCAGTTTAAAGATGTATGGTTTTATCCAAATGATGTAAAAAAACATGCTGAGAAAACATACAAACCGGGAGAAGAGACGATAATTATGAATTAAGAAT
>CAMBYC010000043.1 GCA_945871875.1 Sphingobacterium thalpophilum | reverse complement strand
TTTGAAATCGCATTAATTGATTATTTTGACATCAAAATTAGGTAGCTATTCTCAATTGTAATCCTTTATTAAATCATTTAATAATCATTTAATTGTAGTTCAATGATAAATTTCAATTCTTCTACAGAATTAATCCTAGAAAATGAAATCGTTTTATTAAGACCTCTTTGTTTGGATGATTTTCCACAACTTTTGACATTTGCACTCAACGAACCTGAATTGTGGAAATTTTCTTTACAAAATGCTTCAGGTGCAGACGGAATGAATGCTTACATAAAAGCAGCTATTGAAAGTAGAAAAGCTGAAACAGCATATCCTTTTATTGTTTTTGATAAAAAAGAACAAAAATATGCGGGCACAACTAGATATTATGATATTCAAACCCATCACCAAACCCTACAATTGGGTTATACTTGGTATGGAAAGGATTTTCAAGGAACAGGGATCAACCGCAACTGCAAATTTTTGTTGCTACAACATGCTTTTGAAGTGATGCATGTTAAAAGGGTTGAATTTAGAGCGGACAGTGAAAATGCTAGAAGCATTGCAGCAATGAAAAAGATTGGCTGTGTGGAAGAAGGACTTTTAAGAAGTCACTACATCAAACCAGATGGAACCAGAAGAAACAGTATCGTGTTAAGTATTATAGAAGATGATTGGTATAATTTTATCAAAGATAATTTGAAATAAACCCTTTTATCAAAAATTATGTGGTTAGTTTTTTTCCCTTAATTCTGGGATGATACGCTCGGATTTCTCGAGAGGATTGGTTTTCCAATTGGGGTCGTATTTTACAAACCACGATAACCATAGGCTTCTTGATAATCTCATAAAGATTGGTTGTAATCCAATCATCAATACCCCATTAACAGCCATCCATATGAAAAAGCGATTATCTGTTAAAGAAAATCCTATTAAAACCCACCATGCAACCAATGTTGAAACACTAAATGCTACAGTAACTGCATAGCTTACGTAGCCTGTTCCATAATAAAATCCAACTTCAATTTCAGTAGGTTGTCCGCATGCTTTACAATGAACATGCATTTTGATGGTATTTCTTAAGTTGTATGGATTAGAATATGCAAATATTTTTCCTGTTCTGCAACGTGGGCAACGATTGTCGAATACACTTAACAAATAGCTTGGTTTTGGGTTTGGAACTGATGCTGTTGCCATACTGCAAATTTACAATAAAATACCCTAATAGTTGAGTTCATTTGCAAGTTCATGAAATGTTAATGGGTTTATCAAATTGCGTCTAATGTAACTTCCATTTTCATGCTTCGTGAACCCTTTATTAAAAAATAGCCGTTTTCAATTTTAGTTTCTGATAACCAAACTTTAGCTTCTTCTGCAGTTTTGAAAAATAAATAAGGGTGTTGAATAGATGCAAAATCTCCACCTACAAGCACTACTCCTTTCCACTTGTAATCTTGTAAAAGTGCAACAAGTTTTGTGTGCTCTTTAACGCTTTCATCACCCAATTCCATCATTCCTCCTAATAATACATATTTGTTTTCTACTTGCAATCCTGCAAAGTTTTCAATAGCTGCCTTCATACTGGTTGGATTGGCATTGTAAGCATCAAGAATAATTCTATTTGTGCCTTTTGTAACCAATTGTGAGCGACTATTTGTTGGAATATATTCCTCAATCGCTTGCTTTATTTTTTCTGGAGAAATGTCAAAATATTTTCCAACTGCAGCAGCAGCAAGTATATTTGGAAGGTTGTAATCACCAACCAATTGAGATTTTATATTAATATTCTCTTCTGTAAAATTTAAATTGACTTCAAGAAATGGTTCTACTTTTATTGTTTTACCTGTGATTAAAGCATCATGGGTTCCATAAGTAATGATCTTGTTAATGCCATCACTCATCGTATGGAAATAATCAAAATCCCATAAAACAAATGCTGTTCCGTTGGTTTTTCTTAGGTAATCAAAAAGTTCACCTTTCCCTTTTTTTACACCTTCTTCACCTCCAAAACCCTCTAAATGTGCTTTGCCGCAATTGGTAATTAGGCCATGCGTTGGTTGTGTGTAAGCACAATAACTTTCAATTTCTTTTTGATGATTAGCACCCATTTCAATTATAGCGATTTCGGCATCAAATGGAATAGAAAGAAGCGTTAATGGAATGCCTATATGGTTATTAAGGTTTCCAACAGTTGTGCTAGTGCAGTATGTAGTAGATAAAACTGCGTTTATTAGCTCCTTGGTTGTGGTTTTACCGTTACTGCCTGTAATTGCTAACACAGGAATATTAAATTTTTTTCTATGATGTAGTGCCAATTGTTGTAATGCGACAAGTGCGTCTGCCGTTTGAAATAGTCTTTCATCATCAATACTATTTGGCTCATCTACAATTACTGCTGATGCACCAACTTCCAAAGCTTGTTGTGCAAATAAGTTCCCATTAAAATTTGGACCCTTTAATGCAAAAAAAAGTTCACCAGCTTTTAGCTTTCTTGTATCAGTTTGAATATGAGGATGTTGTTTATAGATCTCATATAACCTTTCTATCATAAATAGACCATTTAATAATTATTGCAAATAATAGTTAAAACCAAAAAAAACCCGGAAAATCCGGGTTTTATTAAAACTAATTCAGAAGTATTTTATTTTTTTCTAGTATTCTGACGAGGAGTTGCAAAAGAGTTACCCGTTTTGAAACTATTTCCCTCTTGACTTCCCACTCTATCCATTGCACATCTGAATCCAATAGTAGCCGAACTTTGATCCTCTTCAAGGAAACGACGAGCACCAGGACTTAACCAATAAGCACGGTCATTCCAACTTCCACCCTTAAAAACCCTTGATTTGTCTGAAATCATAGTTGTTTTTCCGTAACCGTAACTTACCAATGTAGAATCATCACCATCTTTATAGTTCACAACGTTTCCACTTTGATAGTTTCTACGATTCTTACTCTCAGCATTTGTTACATCTACATATTTTACCCTTCCTAAACTGTCTCTTTCGTATTCACCATTCTCATTCTTGTAAATCTTCTTAAATTTATTACCACGGTATGGATTGAAATCATCCATATCCATATTTGATAACGGACGGTAAATATCTGATACCCACTCGTTTACGTTTCCAGACATGTTGTACAAGCCAAAACCGTTTGGTAAGAAAGATTCAACTGGACCAGTGATTGCTGCGTTATCGTTCAAGCCACCAGCAACTCCCATGTTATCACCAGATCCTCTTTTAAAGTTAGCCATGAATTTACCTTGCCATACACCATTTTTGGTATCTCTTAAACCGTTTACATTTTGACTCCAAGAGAAAACTTGTTTGTTCATAATCAATTCTTCACCACGCTTTCCTTCTTTGGTTTTAGACCTTGGGTTTTGATTGATCAAGCCATAAGCAGCATATTCCCACTCAGCCTCTGTTGGTAAACGATAATCAGGAAACAAATAGCCGTCTTCAAACTTTACAAAATTTCTTGGTCTGCCATTTGCATCTGTTAAAGGATTGTTTTTAGGCTTTCCAGGTTGAGGACTATATAAACCCAACAAATAAGATTTGGTGGTAAAGTTTTCTTCAGCCTGACCAGAGAAAGTTTTAAGCTGGTTTTTATTGATGTAACCTTTTTCTGCAAGGATCAATTCGTTTACACGATTGGTTCTCCATACGCAGAAATCGCTAGCTTGTTGCCAATTTACTCCAACAACAGGATAAAAATTATAAGATGGATGTCTAAAATAATATTCAACCAATGGTTCGTTTGCAGCCAATTCGCTTCTCCAAACTAAAGTATCAGGAAGGGCACCTTCAACTACTTTAGCAAATTGAGGATCATCGAATGCATTTTCCAACCAATAAAGATATTCGCGGTAATGGATGTTTGCAACTTCAGTTCTGTCGATGTAGAAAGAAGACACTGTAACCCTGCGGGAAACGTTATTCCAATCAGCCATAACATCTTCTTGAGTTGTTCCCATAGTGAACGTACCACCTTGAACAAAAACCAATCCAGGACCAGTTTTTTGTTCTTTTTCTTTGGATACATTGTAACCACCCATGGTTTTATCGTTGTAATTCCAACCGGTTACTGAAGATTTTTCAAAAGATTTCTTCCCAAAAAGTCCATTTTTACATGAAGTAAATGAGGCAATAGCAAGAAGAAGGAAAAAAAGGTTTCTCAATTTTATTTGTTGCATTTTTGCTGGATTTAGCTATTGGATAACGAGTACATTGTTTAATTATTGCCTCTTATCTTTTAGCAGATTGATCAATAGATTGCGAATTTAAAAGATTTACTGTATTTAATGTAATTATAATGAAAGAAATTATGTTTATAAAATGCTAAATTTGAAATAATGTGCCGGAAAAATGTGTTTGTCTTCATATTATTTCTACAATTTTTAATTTCAGAGTTTGCCAATGCACAACGGCAATATAATAATGCTTCTATTTTATCTGTTGGAAATTGGTATAAAATAGCAGTTGCCAAACAAGGTGTTTATAAAATAGATGCCGCTTTTTTAAATACTTTGGGAGTCGGATTACCAGTAAATTCAAGTGCTATACAATTGTTTGGAAATGGAGGTGGAATGCTGCCTGAAAGTAATATTTTACCTCGAATTGATGATCTTACTGAAAACAAAATTTGGATGAACGATGGTTCAGACGGGAGTTTCAGCGGTTCTGATTATTTTTTGTTTTACAGTTCTGGCTCTGATATTTGGGGGTATGATAGTATAGGAAATCGATTTACAAACACTAAAAACCTTTATTCCGATAGTGTTTATTATTTCATCAGAATTGGGTCTAATGGCAAAAGGATAGATAAATCTTCTGTGATTACTGGTTCGCAATTGGTAACAGAATTCGACAATTTCTATACACACGAAACCGAATCCATAAATTTTTTGAGCAGTGGGAAAGAGTGGTTTGGAGAAACATTTGGAGGTTCAGTTGGCGGGGTGTTTAACAGAGATTTTAACATTCCTTTAACAAATATTATTCCTGGATCTCCCATCACTTTTAATACCTCCCTTGCTGCAAGGAGCACTGGCCAACCCGCAAAGTTTGAAATAAGCTTCAATAAATCACTAATACAACAACTTGAAATGCCTGCTCTTAATGGTGTTGCTTATGAACCACCCGCAACTTCCAATTCTTTATTGATCAGCAGACCATCTTCAACAAATACACTTCAAATTCGGTATACTTTTATTCCAGGTAGTGTTAACGCTCAAGGATGGCTTAATAAATTTGAACTGAATGTTAGGAGTAAGTTGGATTTTACCTCACAAACTCAATTGCTTTTTCAGGATGTAAATTCTGTAGGTATTGGGAAATCAGCAAATTTTACATTGTCTGGTGCAGATCCCACAACACGCATTTGGGATATCACAAAAATGGGCGCCCCTATTGAAATGCAAACAAATCTTACTAACAATACCCTAAGTTTTGGCAATGAAACATCCACACTACATTATTATATAGCTTTCAATGACAAAAACGCTTTTACCCCTTTCCGGTCTGCAAAACCCAACAACCAAAACCTCCATCAACCATCCAAATTTGATTTCATCATTATTTCACCTCCACAATTTTTTTCTGAAGCAAACCGATTGGGAAAATTTCATCTAGAAAACGATAAACTTTCCTATTTAGTAGTTTCACCAGAGCAGATTTACAACGAATTTTCTTCTGGAACTCCTGACCCTACCGCAATCAGAGATTTTGTTAAAATGTTTTACGATCGAGCCGCAGGTAATCCAGCCAATATGCCTAAATACCTTTTGCTTTTTGGAGATGCTTCTTTTGACTATAAACAACGTTTGGTTGGAAATACCAATTTAGTCCCCGCATTCCAAAGTGCTTCATCTCTTGATCCTCTCTCAACTTATACATCTGATGATTTTTTTGGTTTTTTGGATGATCAAGATGATATCAACTCTATTGTTAAAACGCCTTTTTTGGATATCGGTATTGGAAGAATACCTGCTTCAACATTGGCAGAAGCTAAAACTTATGTTGATAAGGTGATAAAATACAAGCAATCTTTTGGACCTTGGAAAAATCAAATCACATTTGTTGCAGATGATGAAGATCAAAATATTCATTTAAACGACGCAGAAGGAATTGCTTCAACTGCATCACAATTGGTGCCAGTGTTTAATATCGGAAAAATTTACCTTGATGCGTTTCAGCAAGAAAACAGTACCGGCGGCAGCAGATACCCTATCGTAAATGAAGCCATCAATCGAAGAATGTTTTCTGGAAACCTAATCTGGAACTACAGCGGACACGGCGGTTACAGCAGACTTGCACAAGAATCTATATTAACCGAAGAAATGAGTAACAGCTGGACAAACGATAAAAAACTGCCTTTATTTATAACTGCTGCTTGTGATTTTGCACCCTTCGACAATCCATTAATTGCTTCTTTGGGTGAAAAGTTATTATTAAAACCATTAACAGGTGGAATTGCACTATTAACAACAACCAGATTGGTTTTTGCATACAGCAATAGAATTATCAATGAGAATTATTTTTCTGCAGCATTGAAAAAAAATGTGGATGGAATATATCCATCATTAGGTCAATCTTTAATGCAAGCAAAAAATTATACTTATCAAACTTCAGGTGATTTGTTGAACAACCGAAAGTTCACACTTCTCGGAGATCCTGCATTAACCATTGGCTATCCGAAATACAACATTCGAACAACCGCCATTAACGGTATTCCAATAAATAATTTTAAAGATACCATTAAAGCATTAAATCGTTACACAATTACTGGAGAAATTGTAGATGTAAAAGGTCAATTGGTCCAAAATTTTAACGGCAATATAAATACTTCAGTTTACGATAAAATGGTACAAATCAATACCAAAGGCAACGATGCTGGAAGTGTGATTGTGCCCTTCAACCAACAACAAAGCCAACTATTCAATGGCAAATCGACCTTCGAAAACGGTAAATTCAGTATAACATTTATCGTACCCAAAGACATCAATTATAATGTTGGGAAAGCTAAGATTAGTTATTATGCAGAGAATGGTACAACAGATGCGGCTGGTGTAGATGAAACAATTTTAGTTGGGGGATTAGGGATTGGGATTAAGGACGATGTTGATGGTCCTGCAATTTTTGCTTTTATGAATGATGAAAAATTTGTAAACGGCGGAATTACTGGAGAAAATGCTGTTTTACTTTTAAAATTGAAAGATTCATCAGGAATAAATACTATTGGCACAGGAATTGGACATGATATTACAGCAACATTAGACAACAATACCAATCAAGTTTATATATTGAATGATTTTTATGAAGCGGCTTCAGGAAATTACCAAGAAGGCACATTACGATTTCCTTTTTCCGGATTATCAGTAGGATTACATTCCTTAAAAATTAGGGTATGGGATATTTTTAACAATTCATCAACCGTAATATTAAATTTTAGGGTTGTAAAAAAGACGGATTTAGAATTAAACAATGTTATTAATTATCCTAATCCGTTTACCAATCAAACTCATTTTTGGTTTGAACACAATCGGGCTGGTGAAATATTAAATGTTTCAATAAAAATTATGACAATTACTGGAAAACAAGTAAAACATATTAATAAAATAATAAATACAACGGGTAACCGTTCTGATACCATAGAGTGGAATGGAACCGATGATTTTGGAGGCAAATTGGGCAGAGGCGTTTATTTATATCAATTAAAAGTGCAGACTCAAGAAGGTAAATCTGTTCAGAAATTACAAAAATTAGTAATCCTATAATTTAATTGTTAAAATAATGTATTTTTGAGTTCTACAAAAACAGTTGATGGTAAAATTTTACGCTAATTAATTTAAAAAAGTATAACAATAAGTTCCATGAATAAATTGAGTAAGCAGTTATTTTCAACTGTGTTTTTTGTAATGTTTTCTACTGTTGTTTTGTTTAGTCAATCGGTAAGTCCAATAAATGTAGTGACGTCGGCAGTACCATTTTTACGTATTTCACCAGATGCAAGAGCAGGAGGGATGGGAGATTTATCAACAGCAACATCACCAGATGTAAATGCCCAATTTTACAATTTGGCAAAATACCCTTTTGCGAGCAGTAAAACGGGAATTGGATTGACCTATACTCCATGGTTAAAAGATTTGGGTTTAAATGATGTATATCTAGCGGCTTTGTCTGGATATTATCAATTGGATGAACAACAGGCTGTATCTTTTGGAATGAGGTATTTTAGTTTAGGAAATATTCAGTTTACAGATAACTTAGGAAATGACTTAAATGCATTCAGACCAAGAGAGTTTTCATTGGAGGGAGGTTATTCGAGAAAATTGTCAGACAAATTAGGCATTGGAGTTGGCGGACGCTATATCTACTCAAACTTAGCAGGTAATCAAGCAGTTAATGGAGTTTCTTACCAAGCAGGCACTGCAGTTGCAGGTGATGTTAGTTTGTTTTATAATGGTGTAAATGAAGAAGGTAATGGATTTAATTATGGTTTAACATTATCCAATTTGGGTTCAAAAATTGGTTATACCAATGACCCCAATCAGAAAGATTTTATACCAGCAAACTTATCACTTGGAGTTGTTTATACTAAAACATACAATGAAATCAATAAATTGTCATTTGGTTTAGACATTAATAAATTGTTGGTACCGACTCCTCCAGCATTAGGAGATTCAGCTGGATTGGTGAATTATCGCAGCAAAGGAGTTGTGGGAAGTTGGTTTGGTTCATTCAACGATGCACCAGGCGGAATGAGTGAAGAGTTAAAAGAATTTTATTTTTCTATAGGTTCAGAATATTGGTATAACGATCAGTTTGCATTTAGAGCAGGTTATTTTAGTGAAAACAAAACAAAGGGAAATCGTCAATATTTCACAATTGGAGCCAGTTTGAAATATAATGTTTTAGGTATGAATTTCTCTTATTTGTTGCCAACAGGAAATGGAGTAAACCGCAATCCACTTTCAAATACATTGAGATTAGGATTTGTATTTGATCTTGGAGCAAAAGAAGAATAAGGTTTTAGAGATTAAAACAGCTGAACTAAAAAACGATGTATAGAATAGGATCTGGTGTAGATTTCCATCAATTGGTAGAAGGAAGGGATTTTTGGCTTGGAGGTGTAAAATTAGTACATCATAAAGGAGCAAAAGGGCATAGTGATGCTGATGTTTTGCTGCATGCAATTTGTGATGCCTTATTAGGAGCTTTAGGATTGGGTGATATTGGAGTGCATTTCCCAGATACGAGCAATGAGTTTAAAGATATTGACAGTAAAATTCTATTGCAAAGAAGCTTTGATTTGATACAAAAAGAGGGGTATCAAGTAGTGAATTTAGATACAACAATATGTTTGGAATTGCCAAAGATAAAACCTTATGTTCCCCAAATGCAGGAAGCCATTGCTAAGATTTTACAAATTACTGCTAAAGAAGTATCTATAAAAGCTACTACAACAGAAAAGATGGGATTTGTAGGAAGAGAAGAAGGGATAATGGCTTACGCTACAGTTTTATTGCAAAAAATAGCATAATTCGTTAATTTATAAATGTTGCGGCATTATTCTCGTTTCCTATTGTTATTTTTACAGATATATGACGATAATAGACGTTAAAATCGTTAACGAAACACAACATCCTTTACCAAGTTATGCAACTGTAGGTTCATCTGGTATGGATTTGAGAGCTCATTTGCAAGAGCCTTATGTGCTAAAACCTTTTCATCGCTTTGCTGTACCTACAGGAATTAAAATTGAATTGCCCGAAGGTTACGAAGCACAAGTTAGACCCCGCAGTGGAATGGCATTAAAGCAAGGAATTACCTGCTTGAATTCCCCTGGTACCATTGATTCTGATTATCGAGGAGAAATCAAAGCCATTTTAATTAATCTTTCTAATGAAAATCAAGTAATTAATAATGGAGATAGAATTGCACAACTAGTAATTCAACAAATTGAAAAAGCCAATTGGATTCAAGTTTCTGTTTTAGAACCAAGCTCTAGAAATGAGGGAGGTTTTGGTCATTCTGGCATCAACTAAAATCAAATTTTATGAAATATTTATTTTTCGCATTTTCTTTTATACTATTGATATCATCTTGCAGATCTGCGCGTAATTTATCATCAGCACTTGCAAAAAAAGATAGTATGATTGTTATTATTAATCCTTCTGAAAGTGACTCTGCACTGAAAGTAGCAACAACCATAAATAAAATTGACAGCCAAAAGATTGAGTTTTCTACTTTTTCAGCCAAATTAAAAATTGATTATAAAGACGATAAAGGCAAAAAATTTGATTTGAATGGCTTCATACGCATGAAGAAAGATTCAGCAATTTGGTTGTCGATAACCGTTCCATTGTTGGGAACCGAAGCATTTAGATTGCTAATTACCCCAGATACTGTAAGCGTTTTAGATAAAATCAACAGAACCATTCAATATCAATCTTTTGATATTTTAAAAAACCTAACCAATCTACCTTTTGATTTTTATAAGCTACAGGATTTATTTATTGGGAATCCTGTTTTTCTAGACCATCATATTATTGCGTACAAAGAGAACGACGAGTTAATTTCTATTACAAGTAATGGACCAACATTTAAAAACTTTTCTACTTTCAGTAATTCTGCATTATTGTTACAACGTAGTAAATTAGACGATAACGATACCACTAGAAGTAGAGCTGCTGATTTAGGTTACCAAGATTATGAAACTTTTGGCAAAGTGCAATTTTCTACCAAAAGACAAATTATGGTTGCTGATAAAACAAAATTAGATATTGGTCTAGATTTTAAGCAAGTCCTGTTTGATGCTCCTTTGAATTTTCCTTTTTCAATTCCAGGCAATTACAAATTAAAATAAATTATTTAAAAATTCCACATCATTCTTTTAGATACAGATGTTAAATAAAATATTTATGCAAAAATTTCTTTTAAGCTTTTTCTTTTTTTTGGTGAGTGTGATATCAGTTTTTAGTCAAACTAAAGAAGAATTGGAGAAAAAGCGTAAAGAAATTCAGCAAGAGATTACAGAGTTAACCAAAATGCAGAATGATGTGCAAAAAAACCGGAAAGCTAGTGCTTCACAATTGGGAATCATTCAAAGTAAAATTAGAAAAAGATATGCTGTAATTAGTAATATCAATCAACAAGTTACAATAATTGAAGATAACATTTTTTCCAACAATCGAGAGATTTATAGATTAGAGAGGCAATTGGATACTTTGAGGTTACAATATTCAAAATCAATTGTTTACGCATATCAAAACAGAAGCAATTACGATATGCTTAATTTTGTTTTTTCATCAGCCAGTTTTAATGATGCAATAAGAAGGATACAATACCTTAAGAGTTATAGAAATTATCGGGAAGATCAAGTTTTACAAATTAACAATACACAAAAGGAAATTGAATTAAGAATTACTGCTTTGTCACAAAATAAAGTTGAAAAAAGCAATATGCTGGAAGAGCATACAAAGGAAATGAAGGTATTGGAAGTTGAAAAGAAAGAGCAAAATTCTTATGTAGAAAAATTAAAGGCAAGGGAAAAAGAGTTGGCATCAGAGATTAATACCAAAAAGAAATTAGATAGAAATATACAAAATGCTATTTCAAGTATTGTAAAAAGGGAAATAGAAGCAGCCCGCAAAGCAGCAGAAGCAGAAGCAAAAAGAGTTGCTTTAGTAAAAGCAAATGAAGAAAAGCAGCGTTTGTTAGATATAGCCAATTCAAAACCAACAACCAACAAGACTCCTACAGTTGTTCCAAAACCTGTACTTACTAATAGAGTAACAAACGTATTAGAATCATCCCCTGAAGTTACAAAAGTTTCTGTCGGTTTTGAAAACAACAAGCACAACTTACCATGGCCAGTTGAAAAAGGTGCTGTTGTATCTTCTTTTGGAAAGAAAAAAATTGAAGGCACTAGCCTTATTGAAGACAATATCGGTATTACCATTAGCACTGTTTCTGGTTCTCCAGTAAAAGCAGTTTTCGAGGGAGTTGTTTCAGCAATATATGATGTTGCTGGAAGCCAAACAGTTACCATTAAACATGGTAAATATTTTACTACCTATTATAATTTATCAACGATAACCGTAAAAAAGCTTCAAGAAGTTAGAATTGGACAGCAATTGGGTTTGGCTGGAGTAAATGACGATGGTGATGGTGAGATTCTTTTTGTTGTAAATATTGAAAGTAAATTTATGGATCCGGAACAATGGTTGAAAGCGAAGTGAGAGGTAAGTTGTTAGTTGTTAGTTGTTAGTTGTTAGAAATTTTTTGAAGATAATTGGTAATGTTTCATTAAGTTTATGAGTTAAAAAAATTAACTACCCACTACCCACTACCCACTACCCACTACCCACTACCCACTACCCACTACCCACTACCCACTACCCACTACCCACTACCCACTACCCACTAACTACTAACTACTACCCACTAACTACTTTTTCATATAACCTCTCATAAATCGGAATAATGTTTCTAATGTCAAACCTTTGGGCTTGTAGTTGTGCAGCGGCTTGAAATTGTGCCATTCTGTTTTCATCTCTTAAAATATCCAATGAGAATTCTGACATTGCTTGGATATCTCCTACATTAGCCATATAACCACAAACACCTTGTTCAATAATTTCTGGCAACCCACCTGCGTTTGAACAAACGACCGCGGTTCCTGATGCCATTGCTTCTAGTGCTGCCAAACCAAAACTTTCATATTCTGAAGGCAATAAAAACAAATCAGTAACTGCAAAAATTTCTTCCATATCTTGTTGTTTTCCTAGGAATTTAATATCTGCAACAATATCCAATTCTCTTGCCAACTCTTCAACCATCGGGCGCTCTGGGCCATCTCCAACCAACAATAATTTAGCAGGAATTTGTTTAACTATTTGTTGGAAAATTTTTACAACATCTTGAACCCTTTTTATTTTTCTGAAATTTGATGCGTGAACTACTATTCTCTCGCCATTTGGTGCAATAACTTTTTGGAAAGCATCTATAGGTTTACGATTAAATCTTTCTACATCAACAAAATTGTGAATCACTTCAATTTCTTTTTCTATAATGAAAGTATTGTAGGTTTCTTCTCTTAAATTATTAGATACTGCTGTTATTGCATCGCTTTGGTTTATGGAAAATGCTACAACAGGAGAATAGGTTTTGTCTTTCCCTACCAATGTTATGTCAGTGCCGTGTAAAGTTGTAATCACAGGAATATTGATTCCTTCATTTTTCAAAATCATTTTAGCCATATAAGCGGCTGAAGCATGCGGAATTGCGTAATGCACGTGTAAAAGATCCAATTTATTGTTGCGAATTACATCAACCATTGTACTAGCTAATGCAGTTTCGTAAGGGGGAAAATCAAATAGAGGATAAGTTGGTACATGTACCTCGTGGTAAAATATATTTGCACTAAAACCTGTTAATCTAACAGGTTGTTGATAAGTTATAAAATGTATATTGTGTCCTTTATCAGCAAGAGCCTTACCAAGTTCTGTAGCCAAAACACCACTGCCGCCGAATGTAGGGTAACAAACAATTCCAATATTCATGCTTTTCATATTAATATGAAGGTAAACAATTGAAATGCTTTAGAGTTTACATAATATTTCTAAATTATAATTAATCATTATTTCTTAATTTTCCAACCTGTTATTGTATGAATATGAAGTATTGGTTTTCGTACAATGTTTTTATATTTCTATATAAATGGCAGTTAACACAAACTCCAATAAATCAACACTTAAAAATGAGTAAACGCATGAAAAAGTTAGTTTGCATTGTTATGGCAGGGTTCTTCGTATTTTCCGCAGCAATGGGTCAATCATCTGATTCTTTATCCATTAGAAATATTGTGAACGATATTATGAAAAGAGGTGCAGCTTATGAGAATTTACGTTTTTTATGTAAGCAAGTTGGTCCTCGTTTGTCTGGCTCTCCGCAAGGGTTAAAAGCTGTACAAGAAACAGCCCGTATGATGAAAGAAATGGGTGCCGATACCGTTTATTTACAAGAATGTATGGTTCCCCATTGGGTTAGAGGCGAAAAGGAAGTAGCAAAAGTGATGCTTTCAAATGGTAAAGAATATATCCTTAAAGTTGCTGCTCTCGGCAATTCGGTTGGATCTCCTAAAGCTGGAGTAACCGGAAAGATTATTGAAGTGCATTCTTTTCAAGAATTAGAAGCCGTTAAGGCGGATGTAAAGGGTAATATCGTTTTTTACAATTACGAGATGAATGCTTCGTACATACAAACTTTCAAGGCTTACGGTGAAGCTGGAGTTTATCGTAGCAATGGACCTTCAATGGCTGCGAAATATGGTGCTGTTGGTGTTATGGTAAGGTCGTTGGCTTCAAATCCAGACAATCACCCGCATACTGGAGCTACTCGTTATAACGATTCTTTCCCTAAAATTCCTGCAATTGCCATTAGCACCAATGATGCTGATTATTTGTCTGCTGCCCTTAAAAATAAATCAGTTACAAAAGGTTATTTTAAAACCAATTGTCAAATGTTGGAAGATGTAAAATCTTACAATGTAGTAGGCGAAATTAGAGGCTCACAATTTCCTGATGAAATAATTACTGTTGGTGGTCATCTAGATAGCTGGGATTTGGCGGAAGGTGCAAATGATGATGGATCAGGATGTGTGCAAAGTATGGAGTTGATTAGGGTTTATAAGGCTTTAGGAATTAAGCCATTAAGAACTATTAGGGCTGTTATGTTCCAAAATGAAGAAAATGGATTAAAAGGTGGAACTAAGTATGGCGAATTGGCAAAAGCAGATAAAAAGAAATATATTTTCGCACTTGAATCTGATGCAGGTGGATTTGTTCCAAGAAGTTTTGGTATTACTGCCAACAAAGAGCAAACTGCAAAAATATTCTCTTGGAGCCAATTGTTTAAAGAATATGGGATTAGTGAATTTACCGTTGGTGGTGGTGGTGCTGATATTGGGCCATTGCGACCATTAGGTACAGTTATGGCTGGATTGATTCCAGATTCTCAACGTTATTTTGATATCCATCATGCTGAAACAGATGTGTTTGAAAATGTGAGCAGAAGAGAACTGCATTTGGGTGCCGGTGTAATGGCAGGTTTGGTTTTCTTAGTAGATAAATACGGATTGTAAATTCATTATAGGGTTCAGTAGGGGTGCCCCTTGTGGTAGCCCTAGAATTGCTCTTTCAATAGCCCCCAGCTTCTGCCAGGGGTTATTGAATATTTTAAATTGGCTTTAGCCAAAAAATTCAATAAATACTTCTAATCACAAATCAGGTTCAATTATAGCCCCAACACCAAAAAGATAACAGGTTTTTTGTGCAACTCAGGAATATTGCTTTTCCAATCTGATGCCGTCATGGTTTTTATAAATTCATTTGGTGATGTTATTTCCGCTGCAACGCACAAAAGGGTAGTTGGTTTTAAATGACTAACCAAAGATTGAAACATTTGATTGTTTCTATAAGGTGTTTCTATAAAAATTTGTGTTGATTTTTTTTGGGTGGATTCTGCTTCTAATGCTTTAATCGCTGCAATTCTTTTACCGATATCTATAGGTAGGTATCCCACAAATTGAAAATGTTGACCATTCATTCCACTTGCCATCAAGGCTAGTAAAATAGCATTTGGTCCAACCAAAGGATGCACAATACAATCCATTTCTTGAGCAACTTTAATTACATCTTGTCCAGGATCAGCAACACCAGGACAACCAGCTTCGCTGATTATACCAATTGTTTTACCAACATTGATAAAAGTTTTTATAGCTTTTAGATTGTTTTCTTTATTTAATACTACCCATTCATAATTGTCTATTACCATGTCTCTCCAGATTTTTTTTAAAAATCTGCGAGCGGTTCTTTCTTCTTCTACAAAAAACACTTCACATTGTTTTACGGCTTCAAGAATTGATGGAGATAAAGTATGTAAAGCCTCATCTGCAATTGGGCAAGGTATTAGATAAATATGACTTTTCATTTTTCTTTAGATGGATATGGGTTGTATTGATGTATGCAAATGGTAGCAGCTACAATTGCATAAGCAGGTGCCAAAACCCAGCCAATTATGGGTAAAAAATGCATTAAATAAAACAACATTCCATTTCCAAATGCTAATCCTTTGTTTTTATTGGTAATTGCAAAACTGTCTTCCGAGATAATATTTAATCTTTCAAGACTGTAATCCAACATTGAATATCCATAAAAAAAACATTCAAAAAATATTGCAACCAACGGCATTATCCAACCAATTATGGGGATTAATGAAACAAAAAAGATAATCAACAAATAAAGTGTTTGTCTTAAAAAATTACTTAATGCAAGGATTACAGCTCTATTTAAAGTAACCTTTAATTTGCTGTAATCAATTCGAAATGATTCTTTTGCAATAATTGCTTCTGTTCTTTGACTTAATAAAGCGTATAATGGGGAGCAAGCAATAAGCCATAAATATTTGAAGACAGAAAAATAAAAAAGGAGTAAAATCATCCAAACTGTGATGCCTCCCATAGTGAACAGAAATCCAATCCAAGACGATTTAAGTTTTTGTACAAACTCGTTTAAGTTCAACCGGTAAGTTAAAAATTCTATTACATCTGATGCTGTTTGAATAAAAAATCCAATTCCTATAACAAATAAAATTGCATAAATTATCCCTGGAACTAAAACCCACTTCCACATCTTTTGAGCCTTTAAAAAATTATTAGCCTTTCCGAAAGATTGAAACGTTATGAAAATTGATTTAATCAGTTGTAAATGGTTTTAAATTTGGAACGTGAAAGTAGGAATTATATAGTATTAAGGCAAATTTAATGTTCTTAAAATGGTAATTTATTTCATTTCAATATGTTGTGATTAAATTATTATTTATCACAAAAATAAAGTTGAATTTAAAACTTCGGACAATTTGTTTTGCGAATACCCTCATTTCTTGCTGGCTGTATATATATCAAAGATATTTCTGTACCACCCCTATTATTTGAAGCTGGTTTTAGTGTAGAGTTATTGTAATCGTAACTTATACCCACCCTTAAATTGGAAAATTCCATTCCAAAATATGGAATTATAGCATCTTTAAGTCGATACCAAGCCCCCACATAAATACCACCGGCATTACTTTCTGCATCCCCATTCATAAACTCCATTGCACCTCCAATAACCGTTTCTTTAGCTCCATTTTGTATTTGATGGATAAAACTTGTATGGAATATTTTCCCTTCCCCAACTGGGAAATACCCACCACCCTGTATGGTTAATCTAGCTGGAATTGTAAAGTTGCCTCCCTTAAAAGTTTCTGTTGACCTATTTACATGATACAATGAAGTTCCAACATAAAAACTGTTTAACCCATTGGTAGAGCCTGTATATAAAAAGCCTACATTCAAATCCATATAATTCAATTGGACTTTTGGGTTTGAAAAAACTTCTTGTGTAACACCTGTAAATCCTAATGATGTTAATTCATCTTGAAAATCTGCCAACGAAACATCTAATCTTTTAGAAGCAAACACTCCTTGAAAACCTATTGCAAGCTGGTGGTACCCATTTTCATCTAACCCCTTGCTGTATGCAGTTGAAAAACCTACATAATTGTTTCGGAGGATTTTGTTTCCACTTTGTTCTGTTAATCCCACAAACCCAATTCCCCAAGTATCGTAAGTTGGTAACTTTGAATTCAATATTGAAAAATCTAGAGAAGCTGTTGACGTAGTGAAGGCATTATTAATAGATGGCCACTGGTTGCGGTGGTTTGCAGCAAACCGCAAAACACCATTGAATTTTCCTGTTTGTGCAGGATTAAGCGTCATCGGTGAAGAAAAGAATTGTGAAAAATGAGGGTCTTGTGCAAATGTTATACTCCAAAATCCTAACAATAAAAAGACCAATATGATTTTTTTCATAAGATGTGAATCACTAAAAAATTACGATTAATTTTTGATATTTTAAAATACAATTATGATTGCATTTTGTTTCCAAATGCTAAATCTCCGGCATCACCCAATCCTGGCACAATATAACCTTTGGCAGTTAATTCATCATCTATTCCACCACACCAAATTGTAACTGAAGGATCTTCTCTTCTAATGTATTCAATACCTACAGTACAAGCAATGGCACAAACCACATGGATTGCAGCAGGCATACTTTCATTTTTTAAATGATGTATTGTCTTAACCAATGATGCTCCAGTAGCTATCATTGGATCTGCAATGATCAAAACCCTATCTGTTAGGTCTGGACAAGAAACATATTCTAAACTAATTTGGAAAGATCCATCTCGGTTGTGTTTGCGATAAGCAGAAATAAACGCATTATCAGCTTTATCAAAATAATTGAGCAATCCTTGATGCAAGGGCAATCCAGCCCTAAGGATAGTAGCTAAAACGGGTTGTTGCTTTAATGCAAATCCACTTGCAATTCCTAATGCTGTTGGCGTTTCTATTGATTCAAATTGCAGTCTTTTACTGATTTCATAAGCTGCAATCTCGCCAATGCGTTCAAGGTTATGCCTAAAACGCATACGGTCAGTTTGGATATTACTATCACGAATCTCATTCATCCAACAAGAAACCAGAGAATTTTTTTCACTTAAGTTGATAACCATAAAATGATATAATTTTGAACCAATTGATTCCCTGTAAAATTAATCGCAATTAATGATAATGAATCAATAAAAAACTTATAAAATGTTATATCGAGTAATTGGGGTAATGAGCGGTAGCTCTTTGGATGGCTTGGATATTGTTTTCGCAGAAATTCAAGAGCAACAAGGGAAATGGACTTACCAGCTTGTGGCTGCTGAATGTTTGCCTTATTCCTCAGATTTGCAATCGCAACTTCTTGATGCTGTTAATCTTTCAGCCAAAGATTATTTACTGCTTCATTCTGCTTATGGTAAATACATTGGTAATCAAATCAATAATTTCATTGATAAATACGAATTGCATTACCAAGTGGCATTGATTGCTTCACACGGACATACCAGTTTTCACATTCCTCCTTTTATGACAGCACAATTGGGTGATGGGGCAGCAATTGCCGCCGCAACAGGATTGCCTGTAATTAGTGATTTGAGGTCGATGGATGTGGCTTTGGGTGGACAAGGAGCTCCAATTGTGCCAATAGGCGAAAAGTTATTGTTTAAAGATTTTGATTTCTTCTTAAATATTGGTGGTATTGCCAATATCTCTATCAATCTTCCAGATAAATATGTGGCTTATGATATTTGTGCTGCAAATAGGGTAATGAATATGTTGGTGGCACAATTAGGCAAAGAATACGACGAAAACGGTGCAATTGCAGCAACTGGATCTATTGATGAAGCTATACTTAATCAATTGAATGCACTCGAATATTTTCAACAAAGCTATCCCAAATCTTTATCAAACGATTTTGGGACGGAAGTAATATATCCGTTATTAACAACCAGGTTAAGCCTACCAGATGCCTTACGAACATACGTTTCACATATAGCGTATCAAGTTACTATGGCAGTAACGCCGCATTTAAAATCAATACCCAAATCAGAATATAAGATGATGATTACCGGAGGTGGGGCATTTAATGGTTTTTTGGTAGATGAAATTCGTCAGCATTTGGAAAGGTTTCAGGTAGAGATTATTATTCCAGATGCCGGATTGGTAGCCTATAAAGAAGCGTTGATTATGGGGTTAATAGGTGTTTTGCGTTGGAGGGAAGAAAATACTACACTTGCTTCGGTAACCGGTGCAGATAGGGATAGTGTTGGAGGAGCGATATATAATAGTGGTTAGTGGTTAGCAAAGTTTAAAAGATAATATTGCTTCATTAAATTTATAAGCTAAAAAAATACTAGTAGTTAACCACTAACCACTAACAACCAACAACTAACTCATAATATCTTTCTTCCTAAATACCCAAATCGAAGCAAACCAAAATCCAATAATGTGCAGCAATAAAATTAGTGCAGATTTTAAAACAGCTGGTAAGTTTTCAATAGATCCAGGTATTTGAACATTGTTTGCATCTACTTTAATATCAAAAAATCCTTTCCATCCCAACATGTGAGAAGTAAAAAGGTATGGCTTCACTACATTAAAAATTGGCAAATTCAATGTATTAAGAATCGTAAATATGATAACAATACTCATACAAGCTATAATTGGTCCAATAGAATTTTCAGCAAAAATACTCAGAAAGAACGATAGAGCAGATACCGTAACCATTGCTAAAGCAGCAAACCCAAATGCAGCAAAATATCTCCAAAAGGTATCTGAAGCAACAATTTGAATTACCGTATCACTTTTTAAAATTATCAAATCATCTGTACCAAAAATCAACATTGAAACAAACAATGCCCAAATTGCCATCCATATCAATAATAAAATGGTATAAATTGCTGAGGCTAAAAATTTTGCTGTAATAAGTTTATCTCTACTTATTGGTTTGGTAATCAACAATCTCAATGTACCCATATTTGCTTCTCCAGAAATCATGTCACCAGAAACTAAGGCAATCAACAATGGCACATGTATCAACAATGTTTGCAATACTATATAAGCCAATAAATATCCGTTTAACACTTTTCCTTCAACATCAAAACTATCTGTAAGTGATTGCATACCAAACTTAATATAACTTTCACCATCTACATAAAATCCCATTTGTATTAGTCCCACAATTGCTGCAATAGCAACAAATGCGATAAAAGTTCTTGGCTTGCGAAATATCTTAAAAAGTTCTATATTAATTAATGTCCACATGCTGATTTCCTTTTGTAATGGCTAAAAAATATTCTTCTAATCGATTCATTGGTTGTAAAGAAAGTAATCCTATCCCAGATTGAACAACAGCAATGGCAACGCTAGGTATATCTACTTTATTCAATTTTAAAACAATTTTTTGTGTAGAATCGGGAACTAAACAGTTTACCCATTCAGAATTTAAAAACCAATTGTAGGCAGCATTATTATCTAAAGTATTGATTTCTAGTATTGTTTGACTAGGATCTAATAAAGCAGAAACTGAACCTTCAACAATTTTTTTTCCTTTATCGATAATAATCATTCTAGTTGCAATTTGCTCTATTTCACTTAACAAATGTGATGAAACCACAACTGTTTTACCGTGTTCAGAACTTAATGACCTAATTAAGTTGCGCATATCCGCAATGCCTTGTGGATCTAATCCGTTAGTGGGTTCATCTAATACAATCAAAGATGGATTGTGTACAAGTGCTACTGCAATTCCAAGCCTTTGCTTCATTCCTTGTGAAAAAGTCCTTACTTTAGAATTTGCTCTTTCAACTAGTCCAACTTGCTTCAATTTCTCTAACAATTCAAACTTATTTGTCTTCAACCCACTCAATCTGGCAAAAACAAAAAGGTTTTCTATTGCAGATAAATATTGGTATAAATCAGGACGTTCAATTACTGCACCCGTTTGTTGCAATATTTCATTCCGATTTTTTGATAAAGATTTACCCATTATTTTAATTTCACCTGAAGCAGGTTGAATTAAAGTAAGTAACATCCTTATGGTAGTTGATTTCCCAGCACCATTTTGTCCTAAAAATCCATATACATCACCCTCTTCTACAGTAAATGAAAGGTCTTTTACTGCTTCAAAATTGCCAAAGTTTTTCGACAAATGATTGACTTCTATTATTGCAGCCATTGTTAATTATGTTGAGATTTAATAACAATGTATTGCATTAGATGTTCAGTTGAAACCCTTTTTATGTTGTCATAAACCCAATTATAGAATTGAGAAAAATGTATCATTTCACAAAAGTATAAATCCTAAAGCTTTGAAGCGTGTTGATCATTCTTCTATGCTGAATTAGGAACATAAAAAAATCCCGCAATTGCGGGATTTTCAAAAACTCAATATTTCAATTTATTTAAACTGTGGGATTAATCCTTTAACCAATTCAACCATATTTTTAATTCCTTCTTCAGGCATTAATCCTTTTTTGAAATCGGCAAGTAATTCTGGCATTTTAGCTTCCATTTCTATTAAGAATTGGGCTTCAAATTCTTTTACTCTTTTAACAGGGATTTCTGTAAGCAAACCTTGTGTACCAAGATAAATCATGGCAACTTGTTGTTCAACCGGCATTGGTTGAAATTGACCTTGCTTCAAAATTTCTACGTTACGAGCTCCTTTATCAATTACATTTTTTGTAGCAGCATCTAAATCACCACCAAACTTAGAAAACGCTTCTAATTCACGGTATAAAGCTTGATCCAATTTTAAAGTACCAGATACTTTCTTCATTGACTTAATCTGTGCACTACCTCCTACTCTACTTACAGAAATACCTACGTTAATAGCAGGACGAATTCCTGAGTTGAACAAGTTTGGTTCAAGGAAAATCTGTCCGTCTGTAATTGAAATTACGTTTGTAGGAATATATGCAGATACGTCTCCCGCTTGGGTTTCAATAATTGGTAATGCTGTTAATGAACCTCCACCTTTTACCAAATGCTTTATTGATTCAGGAAGATCGTTCATATTTTTAGCTACATCATCATTATTAATAACTTTTGCAGCTCTTTCAAGTAAACGACTATGTAGATAGAATACATCTCCAGGATATGCTTCACGTCCAGGTGGGCGACGCAACAACAAAGATACTTCACGGTAAGCAACAGCTTGTTTTGACAAATCATCATAAACAATTAATGCTGGTCTTCCCAAATCGCGGAAGAACTCACCAATTGCTGCACCAGCAAATGGAGCATAGAATTGCAATGGAGCTGGATCTGCAGCAGATGAAGCTACAATCACGGTATAAGCCATAGCACCATTGTCTTCCAAAGTTTTCATAACTCCGGCAATTGTAGATGCTTTTTGACCACATGCTACATATATACAAAATACCGGTTTACCTGCTGCATAAAATTCCTTCTGATTGATAATGGTATCAATTGCAATGGCAGTTTTACCAGTCTGACGGTCTCCAATAATCAATTCACGTTGTCCACGTCCAATTGGAATCATTGCATCAATAGCTTTGATACCCGTTTGTAAAGGTTCTTTAACTGGTTCACGATAAATAACACCGGGTGCTTTGCGCTCCAATGGCATATCATACAATTCACCTTTAATAGGGCCTTTTCCGTCTATAGGTTCACCAAGTGTGTTGATAACACGACCAACCAATCCATCTCCCACTTTAATTGATGCAATCTTTCCAGTTCTGCGTACTTTAGATCCTTCCTTAATTTCTTTTGCATCACCCATCAATACCGCACCTACATTATCTTCTTCAAGGTTAAGTGCAATGGCACGAACACCATTTTCAAATTCTACTAGTTCACCATAGCCTACATTGCTTAGGCCATATATACGAGCAATACCATCTCCTGCTTGTAAAACAGTTCCTACTTCTTCTAACTCAGCAGAGGTATTAAAGTTGGTCAATTGTTGACGGAGTATGGCTGAAATTTCATCCGGTTTTATATTTACCATAATGGGATTTTTTAAATAATTGATTTATTTATTGATTGATCAAATTTGAGGTTCAAACATATTAATTATAAATTGCTTTTTTATTGTCTGCAAATCGTGTTTGATGCTTGCATCAAATATATTATCTCCGATTTGTGCAATAAAGCCTCCAAGAATACTTTCATCTACTTTTGAACGAACCTCAAAAGTAATATTATCAAATTTTCCTGTTTTCTTTAAACTATTTTTGATATAAACTTCTACATCACTACTTACTGGCATTGCAGTAGTAATTTCCATAATTTCAATATTATGAAATTTACGATAAAAGCCTTCAAATGCAACTAGAATTTCTTCTAGTGCAAGTTCACGGTTTTTTCTAAACAATAAATTGAAAAAACTAATGGTTAATGGGCTAACTCTACCTTCAAAAACAGCTTTGAATATGGAAACCTTTTTTTCTCCATTAATTATCGGCGACATTAATAAAGTGTTCAACTCTGCATTGTTTATGGCACGAATGGTTTCAATATCTTCTTTAACTTTTTCTAATTGGTTGGTTTCCAATGAAAGGTCAAATAGAGCTTTCGAATAACGTTGGGCAACTTTTGGTTGTCGCATGAATTTGACTTAATTAGTTTTTAGCGTTTGTAAATTCGTCGGCCAATTTACGGATATAAATTTCTTGTTCAGCTTTTGCACTTAATTCTTTACGAATTACCTTCTCAGAAATTTCAACAACCATATTTCCAACTTGGTTTTTGATATCAGTAAGTGCAGCCATTTTTTGGTTTTCTATGGCTAAAGATGCTTCTGTCATAATTTTATTTACTTCATCTTTAGCTTGATTTTTGGCATCATTAATAATTTTATCTTTCAAATCTTTAGCTTCTTTTAGCATGATGCTACGCTCTTCTCTTGCCTTAATCATCAAAGCTTCATTTTCAGATTTCATTTGAGCCATTTCTAATTTCACTTTTTCGGCAGTGCTCAAAGAATCGGCTATTGATTGTTCTCTCTCATTTAATGAGTTGATAATCATTGGCCATGCAAATTTCTTTAAGATGAAAAAAGCAATAAGAAAAGCTATGAGGGTCCAAAATAATAATCCAATCGCGGGGGTTAATAATTCCATTGTATAATGTTGTTTGTATAGTTAGTTTATATGTTAAAAATCAATAATACATCTTAAGTAGCTTTAAAAAATTACTGTTCCTCGGCCCTTTGCGTTGGAACAGTAAAAATTTTTCTGTTTTACACGAACATTGCAACAATACCTGCAATTACTGCAAACAATCCTACACCCTCTACGAAAGCAGCGGTAAGAATCATAGCAGCACGGATATCATTTGCCGCTTCTGGCTGACGTGCAATAGACTCAACTGCACCTTTACCAATTTGTCCAATACCAATTCCTGCTCCAATTGCAGCAAGACCAGCACCTAAAGCACCACCGGCATTAGCAAAAGCAGTTGCACTCAACAATACACTTAATAATTCCATAATTGGGTTTTATAATAGATGAATAAAAAAATTAATGATGGGCCTCCTCTTCGTGATGACCTTCTGCATGATGCTCTCCCTCAAATGCCTGACTAATAAATACTGCTGTTAACATCGTAAAAATAAATGCTTGAATAAATGCAACCAACACTTCAATTACATATATAAACACTGCAAAAGCGATGGACACTGGACTAAATCCTAACCCAATTCCTGCATTTAATCCTCCAAATATAAAAATTAGAGAAATCAAACAGATGATAATGATATGCCCTGCCATCATGTTGGCAAATAAACGTATCATCAAAGCAAATGGTTTAGTAAATACACCTAATAATTCTACTGGAGTTAAAATTGGCTTTACAAAACCAGGTACTGGTGGATTAAAAATATGACTCCAAAAATGCTTGTTGGTACTAAATAAAATAACCACAAATGAAATCAATGCCAATACCATTGTAAATGCAATATTTCCTGTAACATTAGCCGATGC
>CAMBYC010000042.1 GCA_945871875.1 Sphingobacterium thalpophilum | reverse complement strand
TTACCCACATTTACAGAACCAGTAAAAAAGATATGGTCAAAATGATGGTTTTCAACAAGTTCTTTACCCACCTTATATCCGTCGCCTTCAATTAGGGCAATATAAGATTCATCAAAATAACTTTGTAACATTTCAACCATTGCAGTTGCAGTATTTGCAGAAACTTCTGATGGCTTAATAATCATCGTATTACCTCCAGCTATAGCAGAAATTAGAGGTTGAATGAGCAACATAAAAGGATAATTCCACGGACTGATGATGAGTGTTATGCCAAGTGCATCGCGGTAAATTTTGCTAGAGGAAGGCAAGAAAGGCAGCGGAGTAGCAACATTCTTTGGTTTCATCCACTTCTTAAGTTGTTTTAAAACCAATCTTATTTCAGTAAGCACTGGGCCAATTTCGGTGGCATAAACTTCATAAGCAGGCTTTTTGAAATCCTTATAAAGTGCTTCAGTAATTTTTTGTTCATTTGCTTGAATCGCTGTTCTCAATTTCAACAATTGCTCAACACGAAACGCATAAGTACGGGTAGCACCAGTAGCAAAGAATTGCTTTTGCTTTTCGTATATCGTATTTATTTTTTCTGTTAGACTTATTTCTATTGAGGCAGTTGTTTCGTTACTATTTGACAAGGATTCCATTCATTAAAGCATTTAATAAGGTACAATTTAGCAAGATATTATTTATTATCTTAGATTTTACTGTATAACTTGCAATAGATTTATATTATTAGTTAGCTATGTTTACAGATTTGTATTTTATGCAGCAAGCATATAAAGAAGCGGTTAAAGCATTTGAGGCAGATGAAGTTCCTGTTGGGGCAATTGTGGTAGTTGAAGATAGAATTATTTCGAGAGGGTATAATATGGTTGAAAAACTAAATGATGCAACTGCACATGCCGAAATCATTGCAATTACTTCAGCATTTTCCACTTTGGGTGCTAAATACATTCCAGAAGCAACATTGTATGTAACAGTAGAACCATGTTTAATGTGCACGGGTGCTTTACATTGGAGTAAAGTAGGTAGAGTAGTTTGGGGAGCACCAGATGTAAAAAATGGACACATAAAATACACTGAACCACATTTTCCATTTCATCCAAAAACAGTAATTCAAAAAGGAATTATGGCAGAAGAATGTGCAGAATTGATGAAATCCTTTTTTAGATCAAAACGTTAAACACATTTGGTGAGAACTTTTATAAAGTCTACCGTTAACTTTAAACAAACAGACTTAAATTTGTAAAATAAATTCAAGGGCATTAAAATTGAATTTGTAATTATTATTTAATAAATCAGTAAAAAACAAAGTTAATATGGCATTTACATTAGCACCTTTACCTTATGCACATGAGGCATTAGAACCACATTTTGATACTTTAACCATGCAAATTCACCATGGTAAACATCACCAAGCTTATGTGGACAATTTGAACAAAGCTGTTGCAGGCACTTCACACGAAAACGATACATTAGAGCAACTAGTTGCTTCAGCAGGTTCAATATCTGTTGCAGTAAGAAACAATGGTGGTGGACATTGGAACCACACATTTTTCTGGGAAAGTTTGGCACCAAATGCTGGTGGAGCTCCATCTGGAAAATTAGCTGATGCTATTAACGCTGCATTTGGATCATTTGAAACATTTAAAGAAAAAATGAGCACTGCTGGCATTACTCGCTTTGGTAGTGGCTGGGCTTGGTTGATTAAAGATGCAGAAGGTCATCTTCACATTTCTAGTACACCAAACCAAGACAATCCTTTAATGGATGTGGCTGAAGTAAAAGGAACACCAATTTTGGGTGTAGATGTTTGGGAACATGCATATTACCTTAAATACCAAAATCGCAGAGCAGATTATTTAGCTGCATTTTGGAATGTTGTTAATTGGAGCAAAATTTCAGAAAGACTATAAAAATTAATTTATAATTGGGAATTAGGATTTAGGAATTTAAGCAACAATTCCTGATTTCTAATTCCTAATTATGAATTAATAATTGCTATAGAATGAATAATAACTATTTTAACTAATTATTAATTCATATTAAGAGTTCTCTATTTTAAACTTTGTGTTGGGATAAATAAATATTAACCTTTCGATTCCTAATTCCTAATTATGAATTAATAATTGCTATAGAATGAATAATAACTATTTTAACTAATTATTAATTCATATAAAGAGTTCTCTATTTTAAACTTTGTAATTGGGATAAATAAATATTAAACCCTTCAATTCTTAATTCCTAATTATTAATTAATTTATGGTATTGGGTCGTAGCCGCTACCTCCAAAAGGATGACATCTAGAAATTCTTTTAAGCGCCAGCCATAATCCTTTAAATGGACCATATTTTTCAATAGCTTGAAGAGCATAAGTAGAACAAGTTGGGGTGAATCTACATTTTGGTCCAAGCATGGGAGAGATTATCCATTGATACAACTTAATCAATCCTATAAATGGTAATCCCAAACACTTTAAAATCTTTTTCATTAAAACAACAGATATTGATATTAATTAATAATTGGGAATTTGGAATCAGGAATTATGGAAGATTTTTTTAAATAAATATAACTTTATATAATTTATTTGACTAACAACTAACAACTAACAACTAACAACTAACAACTAACAACTAACTACTAACAACTAACAACTAACTACTAACTACTAACAACTAACAACTAACTACTAACAACTAACAACTAACTACTAAACACTAACTACTAACCACTATCTCTCTCAAATTCCCAATTGCTTTTATCGTCTTTTCTTCAATCTCATTAAAGTTTGGAAGTTCTCTGCCACTAAAAATAAAAAATACAACCAGATATTTAGACTTATGTTGTAGCTCTGTTTTCAATTCAGTACAATTCAATCGCCAAGCTTCTCGCATTAAGCGTTTTATTCTATTTCGATCTACCGCCCTTTTAAAATTTCTGGATGGTGCTGTTACACCAAATTGAAGAGCTTCAATTCCAGCTTGCTCTAACCTATAAATTACTTTAACGGGTCCAACCCTAAAATTTTTCCCTTCTTGAAACAATAGGTCAATTTGTTTGCGACTTTTTAAACGCTCACTTTTCTTTAGGGTTAACTTTTTCACTTAATAAAGGTAAAAAATTGGAAGGATAAATGCTTTAAACTTTTGTAACGTAATAACTATGAGAGAATATAGGCATACAACAAAAAGCCCCGCTAATGCAGGGCAATATGTTATTATGATTTTAACTATAATAAAGTCGAAATCAAAAGTTGATTAATTTATTTTAATCCTCGTTCATCAGAAACTGAAAGCTTCTTACGGCCTTTTTTCCTGCGGCTAGCCAATACTTTACGACCATTAGCAGATTCCATTCTTTTACGGAATCCATGAACTGTTTTACGACGCTTACGATGAGGTTGAAATGTCCGTTTCATATTAATATTTTGTTCACGTTTTCAAATGCGGTTTGGGAGAAGCCAATCCAAATTTCCAATACCTGAGGACACCATACCTCTGGTTTCGTGAAAGGACGGCAAAAGTACATAAATAAAATTATTCTACAAATGATAATTCAATAAAATTGTAAAATATAATTTCTAAATCAAATCAAATCTGTACATGTTGGGCAAAAACTGTTTCGCCCAAAAAGGTAAATGCATTATTACTAAAAGATTGAGCTGTATCTGTTGTAAAAAAATGTCTTTGATTATTTTTTGAACATCTAATCTCTATTTCAGAATGCCTTGCCAAGTAATCTTCTAATTGTTCAGCAACGATTGCTCCTTGTGCAATGATTTTGATGTGACTTCCAGCAAACTCTTGTATTTTATCTATCAACAATGGATAATGTGTGCAAGCCAGTAAAATGGTATCTATTTGGGGAGATTGTTCTAAAAGTTGATTTACATATTTTTTAATAAAATAATCGGCACCTTCATTTTGGTATTCATCATTTTCAATTAAGGGAACCAACAATGGACAAGCTTGTTGGTAAACTATTATATCTGGGAAAAATCTACTTATTTCAATTGGATAAGAATCGGAATTTACGGTACCTAATGTAGCCAGAATACCAATATGCCTGCTTTTTGTAAAATGTCCAATAGATTCCGTTGTTGGTCTTATTACACCTAAAACCCTTGCTGTTGGATTTATTTTGGGCAAATCAATTTGTTGGATAGTTCTTAAAGCTCTTGCAGATGCAGTATTACAAGCCAATATAACCAACGAACAATCTTGTTTAAATAACCATTCTACAGCTTCTAAAGTATAACGGTAAACAGTTTCATAAGATCTAGTGCCATAAGGGGCACGGGCATTATCTCCCAAATAAAGATAATCATAAGCAGGTAACTTTGTTACCATCGATTTTAAAATACTTAAACCACCATATCCTGAATCAAAAACACCAATCATATTGGAAAGTTAATCATAAAAAAAAGGTTGAAAAATGAATTTCAACCTTTTTTAAGATTTTTAAGTTATAACTACTTAGCAGCTGGCTTAGCTACTGGTGCAGCTTGTGCTCCAATTTTCTTTTTTATCAATGGAAGTAAATCATCTGCATCAGGGTAAACCAATAACGCTTCCTTTCTAAATACATAAGAATATCCAGATGCTTTTGCAACCTCCTGAACCATTCCGTTAGCTTTTTGTGCTACAGGAGCCAATAATTCTTCGTTTTTCTGTTGCATTTGTTGCTGATAACCTTGCTCAAAACCTTGTAATTCTGTAAATAATTTCTTCATACGCTCTCTGTTTGCAGTTTTTATTGCAACAGACCATTTTGAAGAATCAGTTTTGTAAATGCTGTCTTGCTTGTTTAATTCTTGAACAGTTTCAGCATAATTGATTTGCAATGCACTATCAAACTGGGCTAGTGTCAACATTGCTTTCTTGTATTCTGGTAAAAGTTGAACTACTTCTTCAACACTTACAAATGCAAACTTTGCAGGTGATTGTGCATTTGCATTGTTTGAAAGAACTCCTGCCATAAGGGCACAAAACAATAGAACTAAATTTTTCATGTAAAAACTAATTTGATTAAAATTTAAAATTTGACTTTTTACTTAACTCCCAATTCTTTTAAAATATCGTCGCTTTTATCCAACTTGGGGTCAGCAAATATAACGGTTATTCCTTCACTTTTATCTAAGATGAAATCATATTGTCGTGAAACTGCCAATTTTTGTACAGCATTATACACTCTATCTTGAATCGGTTTCACCAATGCTTGACGCATCTTAAATAAATCGCCTTCAAAACCAAAGCGTCTTTTCTGCAAATCACGCAATTCCTTCTCTTTATTAAAAATTTCATCTTCTCTCTTTTTCTTTAACATCTCACTCAACATCACTTGCTCAGCTTCAAAATTTCTATACAATTGATCTAATAATAAGCCCTTACTGTCAATTTCCTTCTGCCATTCTACACTAAAATCATCTAATTTTTTTTGTGCTTCTTTATATGCTGGAACCTTCTCCAAAATATATTTGGTGTCTATTACCGCATAACGTTGTGCATTTGCATTTCCAGCAAAACATAATAACAGGGTTAAGAATACTATATTTTTCATGATGTTAAATTATGGATAAATTTTCTAATCTGGTTCAAAACCCAACATAAATGTAAATCTCGCAGCATCTTTTAATTTTGAAGTTGGTGTATAACGATCTAATCCTATACCATAATCAAATCCTAATAAACCAAACATCGGTAAGAAAAAGCGCATTCCCAAACCAACTGATCTACGTAATTTGAATGGATTGTATTCTTTTGCACTATACCAACCATTTGCCGATTCAAAAAATGCTAAGGCATAAATAGTACTACTCGGATTAGTTACCAAAGGATAACGCATCTCCATTGTGTATTTATTGAAAATAGTAAAGTATTTTGACGCTTGTTGTTGGTCTGGATTTATTGTTGGATCTGATGATTCATATACAGGATAACCCCTATGTGCCACTATATCATATCCCAATATACCAAAGTTGTTTGTTAAACCTGCATCTCCAACTTGGAATCTTTCAAATGGTGATATCGGCATTTTAGAATTGTATCTTCCAATAAAACCATATTTTATAGCAATACGCAATACAAATTGTCGGCTCTTATCTGCACCGGCTGGTTTTCCTATTGGTACAAACCATTCACCTGTAAACCTATATTTATGAAACTCAACCAATTTAAGAGCATCAGCACTTGTTGTTTTGTTGATTGTTGACCATGGCGGTGTAAATTGTCCGCTCAACAAGAAGTTTGATCCACTTCTTGGGAAAATTGGCTGGTCTATTGAAGTTCTACTTAAGGCAATTTTCAAGTTTACATTGGTAGAATTCCCAGAATTAAAACCTGGAAAAATAGCATAATTCCTTGCTTGATATTTAATAAAATTCAAAGAATATACTAAAGTGAAAAAGTCATCAGGCCATTTCAACTGCTTTCCTAAAGCCAAAGTAAATCCACCAGTTTTTAAGTAAGATGAATCTGAATAAGCTTTATCATAAAACCCAGTATTTGGGTTATAAGCGTTTGAAAATTTATTATTGAAAAAACTCACCGTTAAAGAGTTTCTTTTTTTACCTCCTAACCAAGGTTCTGTAAAAGAAGCATTCATTGAACGATAGAAAGTTCCGTTGGATTGGAAACGAATGGACAATTTCTCTCCATCCCCCGAAGGCAAAGGATCCCATGTTTCTTTTCTGAAAATATTTTTAATTGAGAAATTGTTAAAAGTTACACCCAAAGTTCCAGTCAAACCAATATTTCCTCCCCATCCTGCACTTAATTCCAACTGGTCGGAAGATTTTTCCTCTACCGTATAATTAATATCAACAGTTCCATCTTCCGAATTAGGAACTGGCTGCATACCTAATTTCTCTTGATTAAAATAGCCAAGGTTTATAATTTCACGTTGCGATCTTATCAAATCTGCTCTACTGAATTTTTCACCTGGAACCGTTCTCAATTCTCTCCTAATTACATACTCCTTGGTCTTATCGTTTCCTGAAATATTTACATTTTTAATTGTGGCTTGTGGCCCCTCTCTCAAACGAATTTCATGATCTATCGTATCATTGTAAACCGAAGATTCTACGGGATCTATCTGGAAAAACAAATAACCATCATCCATATATAATGAAGTTATATCGCCACCTTCTTGGTTTACTTCTTTACCCAATCGCTTAATTAAAGTATTTAGGTTATAAACATCTCCTTTTTTAATATTTAACAACGAGGCCAATAAAGAATCCGAATATTTAGTATTTCCCTTCCAAGTAATATTTCCAAAGTAATATTTGTTTCCTTCATCAATTTTTAACGATAAATCTAATTCACTTCTAGAGTTTATCATTTGTGTATCAGCAACTACTTGGGCATCACGATATCCTTGACTATTTAAATAAGAAATAACTTTTTCTTTGTCTTCTTCGTATTTCTTTAAATTAAATTTTGCGTTTGCAAACAATTTAAACTTAAACCAAGGTTCTATAAATTGCTTGGTTTTGGTTGGAGACAAAAACGACTTACTGGTAATAAATTCTTTGAAAGTGGCTCTTTTTAATTGTCCATAAGGGCTTAAGAAATCTACTGGAAATAAAGTGAACCTTGATTTTTCTTTGGTTCCCTTTAATTGAGCCTTAAGTTTATCTTCTGAAATATTATCATTACCAAAAAAGTGAATTTCCCCAATTTTTACTTTGTTTCCTTTATTTACATTGAAAACAAAAATCATTTTATTGGGCGATTTTGGATCTGGGAGTTCTTCTATTGTAGCTTTTATATTCTTGTAACCCTTCTCTACATAAAACTTTTGAATGTTTTCAATTGCATTCAAACGCATATTGTCTGTTACAACCCTATTTTGAAAAACACCTACTTTATCTTTTAACTCATCTGCTTCACCCTTTCTTACCCCTTTAAAACGAAAATCAGAAAGCATAGCTCGCTCGTTAGCAACAATTTCAACCCAAATATTTCTACCTTCTAACTTGGTAATAAATACTCTAATGTTGGTAAACATATTCTGCGTCCAAAGTCTATTGATGGCTTTTATGAATAAATCTCCGCCAGGCAATGTAATCTCATCTCCAACCGCTAAACCTGATACAGAAATTACAATTGCAGGGTCAAATACCTTCGCTCCTGTAACTTGAATATCTTGTATAATATATTTTTTGGGAATTTTTGTATCCAAAATAGTAAGCAACTCTGGATCTGCAGATGCTTGTGGAATAGTATCTTTCTTTTTATTGCTGGAGAAATCTCTTTTTATTGGATTTTTATCCGCTAGTGCATAAGCCCCGGAGTTAAAAAAGACGGTAAAAATTACAACTGAGTAAACTAATATGCGCATCCGGAATCTACATTTATCTTTTTGAGTGGGCAAAATAACGGCTTTTATTTGAATGGATTGTTAAATTTTGTTTTTCATTTATTAATTCTATACGATTATCAATGAAAAACAAAAAAATTAGCTGATTTCTTTTATTTGTTTAGTAGTCATCCCATACCTTCTTTCTCTTTTTTGAAAATCGACAATGGCTTCATATAAATTTTCTTTCCTAAAATCTGGCCAACGGGTATTGGTAAAATACAATTCTGCGTATGCCAATTGATACAACAAAAAATTACTGATTCTAAATTCTCCACTTGTTCTTATCATTAACTCTGGATCTGGAAAATCACTTGTAACAAGATATTTTTCTAATAACAATTGATCTACTGCTTCTGGTTGAATTTTACCCTCTTTAACATCAATTGCAATTTTCTTAACTGCATTCACCAATTCCCACCTTGAACTGTAACTTAATGCTAAAATTAAATTTAATCCTGTATTGGTAGAGGTCATTTCCATAGCCTCGCTCAATTCTTTCATTGCATATTCTGGAAGCAATTGCAAATCGCCAATTACATGCAAGTGGATATTGTTTTTATTCAATAATGGGACTTCCTTTCTTATGGTTTCTGCCATCAATTCCATAAGTCCATTGACCTCATTTTGCGGACGATCCCAATTTTCAGTGGAAAAAGTATATAATGTAAGGAATTTAATACCCAAATCTGAGCAACCCTCAACAATATTTCTAACACTTTCTACACCATGAAAATGACCAAATAAACGATCTTGCCCCTGCTCTTGAGCCCATCGTCCATTACCGTCCATTATTATAGCAATATGGCGGGGAAGTTTTTTAGTATCAATTAAGTCTAACACATTACAAATTTAATTGGTTTTAATGAGATTGCTCATCAAATTTATTATGCAACTTGCATGAGTTCATTCATTTTACTTTGCAGAAGGGCATCTATATGATGTTATCGTCCAAGCAATTCCCAATTCAACAAACAAATATTGATCTTTTTGTTGCGAAAATCCTCTTTGCTTTCCCGCCTGCCCTATAACATTTCCTAATTCATAGCTTCTGTCTTGTAACAAATATGAAATAGATGGTTGCCCATTTACAGAGGGAAATGCGTTTGCTCCTGCATAAGTTGTACTTACATCATCTAGATAATCTGTTGATGTGAAGCGATAAGAGGCTTCAAATGATACGTTTATGGAAGGGTTAATACTGTATTTTACGCCCATTCCAACTGGGAAACATGTTGCACTAGTATTGTAAGGTTCAATATTTGAGAAAGCTGCATTTCCTTGACCTTCTGTTCCAAGTGGGCGTAAAAAATATTTTTGATTGTTGTAGTAAGCGTAAGGATTAAAATTAAATGTTCCAACACCTAAAGTAACGTAAGGTGTAAAATTATAGAATTCACTTCCAGGAACAAATCTGAAAAAATTAAAATCACCTTGTAAAGCAAATTCCCAAATATTGGTATTAAAGCTTAAATTTCTATTACGCTGGTATTCATTTTTGCTGTAAACGTCGGAATAACCAAGTTGTGCAAAATGAGCACCCACTCTAACTCCAATATAATCTCCTACTTGTTTGCGGTAAAAAAGACCAATTGTTGGTTTAGGCCTATTAAATGCAGCACGATTGTTTAAGTCGCCAAAATAGAGTGATGCTCCTGCTGTTATACCAAATTCCCCTTCAAAAACTATTGCTTGTGATTGTGAAAAACTGTTTATACAAAATAATGAAAACAATAATGAAGGTATTAAATACTTTATCATATCCCTAAAACGAAAATTTATTGTAATATAAAGATTATAAATTGTTTGCTGTTGTTAAATCTAATTCTAAGGATTTCGTGTATCAAAACCCCAGGCTAATTTTTTTCTTAATGTTTGCAAAAAATTATTTTCATTCAATCTAACCAAACGCACTGAAAACTTTTCTTTTTTTACTGCCAATTGAATATTTTTATCTACTATTTCTCGTCTTGAATCTATTGCACAAATAAATTGATTGGATCTACACTCTACTTCAAAAGAAATTACAGTATCATCTGGAACAACAATTGGTCTTACATTTAAATTATGGGGTGCAACCGGGGTGATTACAAAACTGCTTGTTTCAGGAAAAACAACTGGACCATTACAACTAAGAGAATATGCTGTAGAACCGGTTGGCGTTGAAACAATTAATCCATCTGCCCAATAAGTATTTAAAAATTCTCCGTTTAAATAGGTATGGATTTTAATCATTGATGATACTTCACTTTTAAGAATAGCGAATTCATTTAATCCGTAAGGTGTTTCTCCAAAAAGTGGAACTGAGGCATCTAAATGTATTAATGTTCTTTCATCAGTATCAAAAGTCCTTTTCACCAATGACTTTACGGCAGATTGCAAATCTTCTTTCCCTATACTTGCTAAAAAACCCAATCTTCCAAAATTTATACCCAATATTGGTATATTTTTATCTCTAATTAAAGTAACAGTATCCAACAACGTTCCATCCCCTCCCAAACTGATCATGCAATCATAACTATCATCTAAATCTGATGCCTTTTCAAAGCTATCCATTAATAAATCGCTTTGTAATAAATGTTTTACCTCTTCATAATATGGCTTATACAAAACTGTGTGGCATTTTTCATGGGTAAATGCAGATAAAAGCACTTGTAAATCCTGAATGGTAACATTTTCAAATCCGCGACTGTAAATAGCTACTTTCATGTTATGGATTTTTTGCTTTCTTACTAAAGATAAAAATTGCACAAAGATTATTCAAAATAGTGCATCGTTATTGATTAGAAGAACAGAAATTGTTTAAAATCTTTTGCAAATATGCTGAAATTCTAGCGATATAAAGTAAAGTTTTAATTAACTATTCGTTTGCATGTACAAAAAATCCTTTTTGGTTCAGTTGATTAAAACTGCATTCTAATCTTATAACCAAATCATATATGGATACAATATCTAAGCCTACACCACCTGTGTAAAGAAATTTGTTTGCGAGGTTGTTGCTTTTAAAATTATTCTCGTTATAAGTATATCCAAAATCTGAATAAGCCTTTAGGTAAAATCTAAAAGGAATGGTTTTATATGTTTCTGAATGTAAACCAGTACGAACTTTTATATCAAACAAGTGCTTGGTAATTGTATTTTTAATCAAACCGCTTGCAACTCCGTCTAATACAAAATATTCCATGCCACGCAGATAATTATCTCCATACCCTAATAATGGTTGGTTGTAATAAGGTTGGTGAAATGGAAACTTAACAGATCCTTGAAATTGCAGGGTGTAAAAATAACCGGGAACAATGTTTATGTATTTGTAAACGTTGGCATGCAATTGCCAAAGATTCATAGAGCTTGAAATTCCGCGTTTTGCAAAATTAAATTCGGCCTTAATACCTTTTCGAGGATATGGAATGTAATCAACGCCAAAATATTGATATCTATAATACAATTCTGGAAAAGATTCTTTGGTTTTTCCTTGAAAAAAGAATTTAGGATTAAGAACCAATATAGAATCTGAAATTCTCTCAGCAACATAATTTAGTCGGATTGTATGCCTTGATATTGATGCCTTTCGATAGGAATAGCCAAGCCCTAATAAAAGCTTAGACCGAACAAATGCATCGTATTTTCTAAAAAAAACTTGAGTATTATTAACTGTGTTGTAGTTAATTTCTCTGTTTTTTGAGTAAGAAAAATCTACTGAAAAACCGTGTTTTAAGTTTCTTCCTGCAAAAGGGTTACTATAATTAAAAGCAATTTGTTTTGAATAACCATTAATTAAAAAGAAATTAATTCTATCATTTTTCCCAGAAACATTCATCCCCAATACTTTAACACCATAATTAACTCTGTCTAAATCCATTTGATGGTCTCTAATCCAAACGTTCCAATTTCGGTCTATTGGTTTAAAAAATGGCAATGGGAACCAATACCATCGTTCTTTAAGGTTGATATTAATATCTAAAGAATCGTTATACCAGTGTGTAAAATCAAGAGATACATCTACAAACAAGCTAGTATTCATTAAATTTTGTTTACTAGTAGACAATGCCTCAAGTATAAAAGGCATTGTGTAGGCATCATTTTGAGAGAGTGGCACTTCCCTCAACACAATGTTATCTTTTGTTTTATTGTTTCCTATTATTACAATATTTCTAATAAAAACAGCCTTTTTTAAAAATGCAGTTTTAACATCAAAATCTTGACCTATTGCTGGTTTTATAAACAACAATAAGCTTAATAAAATGATATTTTGTAACCGATATATCATGAGGTTTTAAGAAAGAATTGGATTTAGATTTTTTTGATAATTACATATTGATGTAATGCATCAAATGGTTTAAATTACTTTGCAATTCATTTCTATAGAGTTCTTCGCCTTCAAAATACCTAACTGTAAAACTATAGCGTTGAAAGGTGGCGATAATGTCTGAAACTTCTTGCTTGTTGATTTGAATTACTACTTGCAAGATATTTGTTCCTAAATCTGGCCAACTATTGAGGTGGGTAATATAGGCATCATTTGATTCTACCAAGCGATTAAAAAGTGGGGGATTAAAGTCCGCCTGTTCCATTTCTAACACTATGATAGCCCCATTTTCGCCAGCTCCTGACATTTGGGCAAGGCTTATAAATAAATTTTCTTTTAGAATTACTCCTTCCAATTCATTTTTTTGATTAACTACAGGAACAATGTCTAAATTGTATAGATAAACCAACTTAACAGCAACTTGAAAAAAATCAGTGGTCTTAACAGAGAATCCTATCAATTTATTAACAACTTCTACAATCAACTTATCAGAAGGTACATCTAGCAAATCATCTTCTGAAATCATTCCCAAAAAAGATACACCATCTACAACAGGGAATTGTTGTATATGATAATCTTCCATTAGTTGTAATGTATTTTCAACTGTATGGTTTAGGCTAACAAATTTATTTTCGGAAGATATAAGTTGATCGCAAAACATGTTACAATAATAAATTACTTGTTAAAGTAACGAAAGATCCTTTGAATAGTTGCGATTATTATGTTAAATCTTAAACCACTTTTACCGGTTCTTTAAGCTTTAATAGAAATTGCATTAAAATTGTATTAAACTCATCAGGAACTTCCATCATAGGTGCGTGACCGCATTTGTCTATAAAATGTAACTCACTTCCTACAATTAACTTATTAAACTCCTTACCTACAAAAGGTGGGGTAACAATATCATTATTTCCCCAAATCAATAAGGTTGGAATTTTAATTTCCGACAACTGATCGCCGAGGTTATTTCTAATTGCACTTTTTGCAAGTGATATGATTTTGATGGCTTTTATACGGTTGGTTACAATTTCGAAAACCTCATCTACCAATTCTTTTGTAGCAATTTTAGGATCGTAAAAAGTGATTTCGGTTTTGTTTTTCATATACTCATAATCACCTCTTCTTGGGTAACTATCTCCCATTCCATTCTCATACAATCCAGAACTACCTGTTAATATTAATGATTTTATCCTTTCTGGGTGTTTCAATACATGCACCAATGCCACATGCCCTCCCAAAGAGTTCCCTAACAAATGGATGCCTTTATAGTCTTTATATTCAATAAACTTTTTCAGGTGTTTTTCTAATCCACCTACGGTTGTATGTAAAATATCCAATTCGAATAAAGGTAGCAATGGAACTACAACTTTATAATGAGGTGTAAAAAAATCTATTAGGTGGCTAAAATTACTCATAGCGCCAAATAATCCGTGCAGCATCATTAAAACTTCACCTTCTCCTGCTTCTATATATTTAAATTTCCCTTCGTGTTTAATTTCGTACTTCATTCAAGCTTGTCGTTATTGTCTAAAATTAATTTTTAAACCCAAAATGGGCTTTTTTACTATTGATTACCAATTTTTAGAGCAAGTTTTCCAAAATATGATTCTAATTCAGCAAATGTATTTTTTATCCAAGGGATAACTATACCAATTTTATCAATTGTCCATTCACCCCAAGGTGCAATATAACTATATATATACGACTTTTCTCTAATACTATTAGTAAAATGAATGGTTTTATCGCAATAAAATAAAAATACGCTAAAAATAAGTGTATAAACGATTGCATACAATAAAAATCCAGATAATTTATTTGCCCAACCTAAAAAAATGGCTTCTACAACCTTACTCAACATAATAGCTGCAATTCTAACCAAGGCTGCAACTGCAATAAAAACAAGCATAAAAGAAACTATTGGCAACCAAAACAATGGCAATTGAAAAGAGTCATTTATATATGCAGATACAATTGTAGAAAATTTCATTGCCGCAATAAGCCCAATTACTAAACCAGCAACCGAGAATAATGAAACAATTAAACCATTTTTAAAGCCTTTAACTGCAGCAAATACAATTAAAACAAGCCACATAATATCAATCCACATAATTATGAAATTAATTGAGGAAAAATGAAAATAATCTAAAATTTTTTAAAATGACTAAAAAATGTAAGATATTTTAGTTATTTGTCAACAATTGCTTAACCATTGTTGAAATTGCTTTTCCATCGGCTTTTCCGCTCAATTGTTTTGATGCCAAGCCCATAACTTTTCCTAAATCACTAGGACCAGCGGCTCCAGTTTGGGTTATAATTGCCACTAAAGCTTCTTTCAATTCTTCCTCAGACATTTGCTTTGGAAGAAATTTTTCTATTACTTCAATTTCTTCAGATTCCTTTTGAGCTAAATCTTCACGGTTTTGTTGTTGAAATATTTCTAATGAATCTTTTCTTGATTTCACCAATTTTTGCAATAATTTGATTTCATCTTCAGCCTTCAATTCTCCAGATGTTGCTTCTGAAGTTTTTGCTAAAAGAATAGCAGCTTTTATTGCTCTAAGTGCTCTTAAGCCCTTTTCGTCTTTAGCCAACATGGCTTTTTTCAACTGTTCGTTTATTGTTATTTCAAGAGACATAATTATGGTTGTGGGTTTTCTGAGTTTTTGGTTTGAATGTCTTGAAATTTTTGCATAAAAGCTTTTGCAAAAATCTTCATATCGTTTGCTAGTGCTTTCTGGCGGGTTGCTCGTTCAAAATTATCTGCCATCGTCATCATATTCTGGTACATAAAATCTGCCATTTCATCCATCATCATATCTTTAGTCCACAAATCTATCCTCAAAGCAGATTTTTCTTTGCCATCCCAAAAAGAAACCATCATTGCTTTTGCATCTTGTGGATCTTGAGCATTGCTATGTGATGCATTCCATTGAATTTTCTCTGGAATTTTATCGTTATCGAGCAAAACATCTATGGTTATAGTTGATTGTTGCATAAATTAATAATTAATCTACAAAGATAAGAATTTTGGTGTGTTGAAAGCTTAAGCAATTGCCTTGTAAAAACAATTTTATATTATAATTTCTTAGATTTTCATCAATTAGATAGATTTTTTTGGATTATTTAATTTTATTGATGATTGATTTAAGTTTTTGCGCACTGTTTTCCCAACTAAAATCTTTTGCCCTAAGTAATCCATTTTGAATCAATTGATTTCGATGGTTTTCATCTTTAAAAAGAATTCCCATTGCTTGTCCCCAAGCTTCGGGATCTTCTGGATCTACTAAATATCCTGCTTCATCGGCAATTTCAGGCAATGAACTGTTGTTGGCGATAATTGCTGGCACACCAGATTGCATGGCTTCCAAAACAGGCAATCCAAATCCTTCCCAACAAGATGGATAAACCAAGGCATAAGCTGCCCCTACAATTTCTTGTAGTTTTTGTTCTTCTACATAACCCGCAACTACAACATCATTTCTGTATTTATAGGATTCCAATTGTTTTAAAAACATTTCATTTTTCCAAGCCATTCTTCCTACCAGCACCAATTTCATATTAGATTGGTAGCGCTTTTTAAACCAAGAAAACCCTTTTAACAGATTGATTAAATTTTTACGAGGATGAATTGCCCCAACATAAAGGAAATATTCCTTTCCCTCAGTCAATTGCTGCTTTACCAAATCTTTTGTAGTATCATCTAATGGAGAAAACCCTTTATCAGCTGCATTATAAACAACACTTATCTTATCTTTTGCAATTGGATAATGCTTTATAATATCATCTTTTGAAAATTCTGAAACCGTTATGATATGTTTTGCTTTTGCAATAAATAAAGGTGTAAATATTTTATAATACGCTGCATAAATCGAGTTAATTCCTTGGGGATAATGCAAAAAAGCAAGATCATGAATAGCTAATATTTGAGGAATTGAAGAAGTTAAAGAACAAAATCCATCTAATGAAATCAAACAATCTGCACGAAATTGTTTTGCAATTTTCGTTAAACTAAAGTCATACCAAAATTTCCATGCAAGCGGATGTCGGGCTTTTGGACCAATCGTCTTAAAAACAACATTTGGGGCTTTTGAAAATGGCAAACTTTTCTTGTTGTCATATACACAAAGAAAATCATCATCAAGATTTTTGATCAGCATTTCATTAATCAAGCCAATTGTATATCGAGAATACCCTTCTTTTTGCTGATATCCTGCAAAACGACTATTAATTGCTATACGCATAAGATGAATTTACTATAATTTTTACCCATATTATTTTTAGATATAACATAAGTTGAAGTAAACAATATGTAAAATTCGTATTTTACCAATATATTATTTAAACAATAATTTTAAAAAAAAAATTTAAAGAAAACAATTGAAGCAATAGAATTTATGTATTAATGCTATTAGGAGATAATAATTGTTTCTTTATCTTTACAAAATGAATCCGATGGATTACAATACGAACAGGAGTCACCTGATAATGAAAGAATACGGCAGGCATGTGCAGAAGATGGTAGATCATATTCTGACGATAGAAGATGCGGAGAGACGCCAACAAAATGCAATGGCTGTTATAGATTTGATGGGTTTTTTAAATCCACACCTTAAAACTGTAGAGGATTACAAGCATAAATTGTGGGATCATTTGTTTTTGATATCTGATTTCAAATTAGATGTAAAAAGTCCGTATCCAATTCCAACTCGGGAGAAATTGTTTTCCAAACCAGATCCTTTACCATATCCAAAGCGATATCCTAAGTTTTCACACTTAGGTAAAAATTTGGAGTTGGTAATTGAAAAAGCTTTGAAAGAAGAGAATGTAGAGAAAAAAGAGGGTTTCGCTAATGCAATTGCATACTACATGAAACTCACTTATGGCACTTGGCATAAAGAATTGGTGCATGATGAAACCATCAGAACCGAATTAACTGCAATTACTAAGGGGCAATTGGAATTTACAAACACCCCGTTTGTTAAGGTTTTCATCGAGCGTGAGCGTGATGAACGTTTTGGCAAAAGGAAAAACTACCAAGCTAGAGGTGGCGGTAATGGTAATGCCAATAGCAACCGTAATTCTGGGCAACGCGACAATAAAAACCGTGGACCACAGCAGAAGTTCAACAAAAAGAGATTCAAATAAGCCTTCTCACAACATTTACATTCAAATAATGCCAGAATTATGCTTTCTTTTGAAGTAACAGGAGGGAAAAAATTAGCTGGTGAAATTACACCACAAGGTGCAAAAAACGAAGCTCTTCAAATTATTTGTGCCGTTCTACTTACGCCTGAACTGGTTGAAATCAACAATATTCCGGATATCCTTGATGTAAATCTTTTGATTGATTTATTAAGAGATATGGGGGTTAAAGTCAATCGAGTTTCACCACATACCTGCATTTTTCAGGCTGATGACATACATTTGGATTTTCTAAGAACTTTAGAATTTCAACAAAAAAGCGGGAAATTAAGAGGTTCTGTAATGATTGCAGGTCCGTTGCTTTCAAGATTTCATAAAGCGTATATTCCAAAACCTGGTGGCGATAAAATTGGTAGAAGGCGTTTAGATACCCACATTATTGGATTTGAAAAATTGGGTGTAGTATTTAATTACCATCCTGAGGAGGGATTGTTTCACCTTGAAGCATCTTCTTTAAAAGGTTGTTATCTGCTTTTAGATGAACCTTCGGTTACTGGAACTGCAAATATAGTAATGGCGGCAGTTTTAGCAAAAGGAAGAACCACCATTTATAACGCGGCTTGCGAACCTTATTTGCAACAGCTTTGTGCAATGCTCAACAGGATGGGGGCAAAAATTACAGGCATTGGGTCTAATCTTTTATATATTGAAGGTGTTGAAAAACTTGGTGGTACAAGCCATACCATTTTACCTGATATGATAGAAATTGGGTCTTTTATCGGGTTAGCAGCAATGACGCAAAGTGCCATCACTATAAAAAATTGCCGAATTGATATGCTGGGACAAATTCCAGAAAAGTTTAGGCAACTGGGTATTCAACTTGATATTCAGGGAGATGATATACATGTTCCGGCTCAAGATCTTTATGAAATCCAAACCTTCATTGATGGTTCTGTCTTAACCATTTACGATCATCCTTGGCCAGGTTTTACTCCAGATTTGTTAAGTATTATGTTGGTTGTGGCTACACAAGCAAAAGGCAGTGTATTGATTCATCAAAAGATGTTTGAAAGTAGATTGTTTTTTGTTGACAAACTAATAGATATGGGTGCCCGAATAATTTTGTGCGATCCACACCGAGCGGCAGTTATAGGTTTAGAAAGAACACAAAAACTACGTGGAATTACAATGAGCAGTCCTGATATTAGAGCAGGTGTAGCATTATTAATTGCGGCACTTAGTGCAGAAGGGAAAAGTATAATCCAAAACATTGAACAAATTGATAGGGGTTACCAATATATTGATCAAAGATTGATTGCACTAGGTGCAGATATTGTGCGAAAAATGTAATTGAAACTTTCAATAATCTGAAAAAATCATTTTTAAGATTCAAGCATGCAAAAATTAATTTTGTTAACAGCCCCTTCTGGTGCAGGAAAATCTACAATTGCAAAACATTTAATGGCAAAATTCCCAGGTAAATTGGCTTTTTCCATTTCTGCAGCTACTAGATTGCCAAGAAAACTAGAAAAAGATGGGGTAGATTATTATTTCATTTCTGAAGAATCATTTAAAGATAAAATAGCCAATAACGAGTTTGCAGAATGGGAAATGGTTTATGAAGGCAATTATTATGGTACACTAAACCTAGAATTACAACGTATTTGGAACTTAAATAAAGTTCCCGTATTGGATATTGATGTAAAAGGGGCAATTAAAATGCAGGAAATATTTGAAGGCAAAGTGCTTTCACTGTTTATTCAACCTCCATCTATCGAAGCACTTAAAAATAGACTAGAAAATAGAGGTACAGAAACACCAAAAACGCTCCAACAACGTTTAACTAAAGCAGAATTTGAATTAACTTTCAGCAATTCTTTCTCTTGTGTAATTGTTAATGATCGTTTGGAAGATGCCTGCAAAACAGCAGAACAAAAAGTAGAAGAATTTTTGAAGACCGAATAACTGATTATATTTATAATATGGGTGCGCTTATTCTTTTGTTTTTAGGACTATCGCTTTTATTAGCTGGATTTTTTACAGGAATACAAGCTGCTTTTATTTCAGTAAACAAGATATCTATTGAACTGAAAAAAAAGCAAGGAATGAAAACTGCAAAAATACTTGCAGAATTTTTAGATCATCCTGAAAAAATTATGGGTTCCACAATTATTGGATTTACTCTAATGGTTGTATTGTATAGCACTTTAATTAGTGAGTTTTTTACTCCAGTTTGGGATTGGGTTAAAAAGTTTTTTATCTCAAGTGTTGCAGATTATATTGAATATATAAGATTGGTTTTTAACATCTTACTAGCAACCATTTTATTGTTGTTTATCCGTTATACCTTTCGCTCCATTTTTAGGGCAAAAAATATAACATTATTGTTGTTCTTTGTTCAGTTTGCTCAAGTTTACGCTCAAACCTTACAAAGATTTTCCGATTTTTTTAGAGAAATTTGCAATTGGATCTTAAAATATCTCCTAAATATTAAAGTGCAAGACGAGAAAAAGGCATTTGCAAGGGTAGATCCTGAACATTTTTTCTTACAAAACCGCGACCATCAAGAGGATAATTCTGACTTGAATACAGAACTGTTTGAAGCAGCTTTGTCTTTACCTACCGTTAAAATTAGAGAGTGTTTAATTCCTAGAAAAGAAGTTGAAGCGATTGATATTTCCACACCAATAAGCCAGGTTAAAGAAAAATTTATAAAAACCAAACTTAGTAAACTTGTAGTGTTTGACAAAAACATCGATAATATTTTGGGATATGTGCACCAGCGGGCTTTGTTTCAAAATCCACAAAACCTAACGAGTATTTTATTACCTATTCCGGCTGTTCCTGAAAGCATGAATGCATCAGATCTTATTAGCAAGTTTACAAGAGAAAAAAGAAGTATTGCATGGGTGGTTGATGAATTTGGAGGTACTTCTGGTATTATTACTTTTGAAGATTTATTGGAAGAACTTTTTGGTGATATCCAAGATGAATATGATGTTGATGAGTTATTGGAAAAACAGCTTAGTGAAAAAGAATTTTTGTTTTCAGGGAGATTGGAATTGGATTATCTCAATGAAAAATACGATTTAAATCTACCAGACGAAGATGCCGAAACACTTTCAGGATTGATTATTACGAAACATGAATCCATTCCTAAAGCAAAAGAGCGGATTATAATAGATCAATTTGAGTTTGACATTCTTAGTGTTACAGAAACCTTGATAGGTACAGTAAGAATGAAAATTTTACAATGATTTAGTCTTATATTACACACTGAAATGATAAATGCAAAATTGTAAATACATTTAACGTGCAGCAATCATCAAGATTAATTAAATTTGTTAATAAAGATTAACCGTGGCAGCAAGCGAATCAAGCAGATCATCATTTTTTAAGAGAATAAGAGGAGAAGATACAAACGAAGAAGAGATGAGTTTTATAGACCATCTCGAGGCTTTGCGTTGGCATCTTTTCCGTTCGGTATTGGCCATAGTTATTGCTGCAGTATTGTTTTTTATATATATAGATTGGATTTTTGATAACATTATAATGGGACCAACCCAAAATAATTTTATTTCTTATCGTTTGTTGTGTTCTTTGAGCCATGCTTTGCACATGGGCAATTCGCTCTGTATGCCGCCGATGAATTTCAACTTACAGGTTACCAGCATTAGCGGGGTGTTTATGTCTAGCCTTACAATTTCCTTTGTGGGTGGATTGGTGGTTGCATTTCCTTATATTATTTGGGAAATATGGCGCTTTGTAAAACCAGCTTTAAAACCACAAGAACTCAAACACACGAGGGGAATGATATTTTGGATTTCCTTATTCTTTTTTATAGGTACGGCATTTGGCTATTATTTAATGGCTCCTTTTACGTTTAACTTTCTTGCAAACTATAAAATAGGTAAAACAGATTTGTTGCTCTATCGCCCTAATTTATCTGATTATTTGGAAAGCTTGGTAGATATTACTCTTGGAGCTGGACTGGCTTTTGAACTACCAATGGCAACTTTTGTATTGTCTAAAATGGGATTGGTTACGCCAGCATTTTTACGCACTTACAGAAAATACGCTTATGTAGTATTATTATTATTAGCTGCTATTATCACCCCTTCGCCTGATTGGGGAAGTCAGTTGATAGTAGTATTGCCATTGATTTTGCTATATGAATTATCGATTTTAATTTCTGCACATGTAAAAAGAGATATCGAAAAGAAAGATGCAGAATGGAGTTAATCGTTAATCACTTCTACTAAAATTTATTAAAGCAAAATGAACAATGATTTGAAGTTTGATTTATCGCTGCCTATAGCAATTGGCAGCGACCATGCGGGATTTGAATATAAAGAACAATTAATACCTATTTTAGAGTCTAGGGGATTTACGGTTAAAGACTTTGGAACTTATAGCGAAGCCTCAGTAGATTATCCAGATTTTGCACACCCTGTATCAAATGCAGTTGAAGAAAAATCCTGTGGATTTGGTATTTTGCTTTGTGGATCAGCAAATGGAGTTGCAATAACAGCCAACAAGCATCAATCTATAAGAGCCGCAATTTGTTGGCTCCCCGAAATTGCATCGCTTGCTCGCCAACACAATAATGCCAATGTTGTTTGCATCCCCGCAAGATTTGTAAGTTTTGATGTTTGTGAAGCCATTGTAAATCAATTTCTTGAAATGCCTTTTGAAGGCGGACGTCATCAAAACAGGGTATCAAAAATTGCTTGTTCAGCTTAATCTTAAACCACTTGCTGAACCTAAGTGCTATTATATATTAACATGCTTTCTTACAAAAGCAGACTACAAATTGAATAATCTATATTACATTAGCTAAAATTTTTAACTTTTAACTCTTAACTTTTAACTATGATGAGAATATCCTCATTCTTTGTTGTGCTGTTGCTTTCTGCAACCGTTACAAACGCCCAGAAAAAAGTAAATCCGCAAAAATATGCGGAAACAATTACCGCGGCAGATGCAAGTAAAATATTGTATGTTCTTGCAGGTGCAGAAATGGAAGGTCGTGAAACTGCTACTTATGGTCAAAAAAAAGCTGCTGCTTTTATTGAAAACCATTTCAAAACTTTAGGTTTATTACCAGGAAATAATGGAAGCTTTCAAATGCTATATCCTGTTTTTAGAGATTCTTTATTAAACAGTCAAATCAGCGTTAATGGTACTGATTTTCAATTGAATACAGATTTTCAACCAGTTTTGCAAATGAGCAACTCTGCAACTCAATTCTATTCTGAAGTTGTATTGGTTGGTCATGGTATTGTTGATGAAGGTTGGAACGATTATGCAAACTTAGATGTTGCAGGTAAAGCGGTTTTGATTTTAGATGGTGCTCCAGAAGGATATAGCAGCAAGAAAAAAGGATGGAGAGCTCCAAGTGGGATGTATGGCAAAATTGGAACTGCTATGCAAAAGGGTGCCGCTGCAATTATCCTTGAATCTGCTGGATTTCCTCGTAGAGAAATTACCGTATTGGGAAATATGTATACCAAATTGTTTTCACCAAAACAAGGTGCAGCAGTTTACAATGTTTCTTCAGCCGTTGCTGAAAAAATTGTAGGTCAAGAATGGTCAACCATGAACAAAAAAGCAAAGGTTGCTGGAAAAACAATTGCTTCTGAAGTAATGCTAGAACTAAACAAAAAGGTTCAAATGCTTAATAGCAGCAATGTTTTAGGATATATTGATGGTACTGATAAAAAAGATGAGTGGTTGATTATTACCGGACACTATGATCACTTAGGTAAAAAAGGCGATGTAATTTATTATGGTGCTGATGATGATGGTTCAGGATCTACAGGCGTTATGGAAATTGCTGAAGCTTTCGCAAAAGCAAAAGCAGAGGGTAAAGGTCCACGTAGAAATGTAATGTTTATGACGGTTAGTGGCGAGGAAAAAGGGCTTTGGGGTTCTGAATATTTCAGCGAGCATCCTGTTATGCCTTTGGAAAAAGTTACTGCCGATTTAAATATTGATATGATTGGTAGAGTTGATACTGAGCGCAAAACTGCAGACACTTTGAATTATATTTATGTTGTAGGCGACGACAAGCTTAGTACAGAATTGAAACCCTTAAGTGAAGCAGTGAACAAGAAAACTGGCAAACTCACATTAGATTACAAATTCAACGACCCTAACGATACTGAGCAGATTTATTTCAGAAGCGACCATTACAATTTTGCACGTAAAGGTGTTCCAGTAATTTTTTATTACGATGGTATGTTGAAGGCAGATTACCACAAACCAACTGATACGCCTGATAAAATCAATTACCAATTGTTAGAAAAAAGAGCCCGTTTGGTATTCAATACCGCTTGGGAAATGGCAAATAGAGATGAAATGATGAAGCGTGATTTGGAGTTGCCGAAAATGAGCAGACAATAGGAATTAATTTGGAATTAAGAATTAGGAATCTAGAATTATGGTACATTTCTAATTTTAAAATTTTAAATAATAATGCAAAAAGGGAGATAAAATCTCCCTTTTTGTATTTTCTAAGAATACAAATTAGGAAATAAATATGTAAAATAGGTCAATCCTAATCATTATACCTTCTTAGTTCTATTAAATTTGTAGGCTTAGGGTTTGGATTCCAGCTTTCATGAATAACCAAGGCGGCTCCTATTGCTGATGCTTGTGGTATTGTTGATGTATATATTTCCAACTCGGGATATGCTTTTGCTAATCCCTTCAAATAATATTCGTTCTTACTAAAGCCTCCATCTACAAATACTTTTTTAGTGCTGCTTTGCAAAATTAGATTTGTACTTTGAACTTGTTTATTAACTATCTCCTCCATGAACTGCTCATAAGCTTTATCAAAATCAATTTTATTTGGGTAAAGTGCAGAGAGCTTTTTAACTTCCACTTCGTGCTCTTTTCCAATAAATACTCTTGAAGCTTTTACCGAAATCCCGGCAATAGACTTAAAACAAAGCGTATCACCCTTCAATTCTTCTTTTGTAAGAATGCTATGATTAAATGGATTCAAGCTTATACACCAAGTGCCAGTAGAAATGAGTACAAACTCTTCATTAAAAGCACTTAAATAGGGAATTAATGCCGAAGAACTATCGTGCAAACCAACATTCTCTTTTATTGGAGGAAATTTTTTATCTAACCCTTCTTCAACAACCCAATTGTGGTATTTATTTTCCTTGAAATTCCATAATAATGTATGGCAACCTACACTGGTTATATCACTACATATTTCACCTGTTACAACATAATGTAGGTATTGTGGCAAATGCAATGCCCACTTGATGTTACCGTACAACTCCGGATGCTCAATTTTTATTCGATACAACTGTAACCCAGAATTTAAATTTTCTAAATCTGGTGAGGCTGTTTCCAAACATATTTGTTCAATTGGACCATAATTTGTTTCAAAAAGATTTTTTGTTGATGCCTTGAAAGGTTTTAAATAATTGTAAATGGGTTCAATTGCTTTTCCTTCTTGGTCTAAATACACTAAACTTGCCCCGTAACCTGAATAATGAATGGCTTTTATATCATATTGCTTATTGCTTTGCAATTCAACAATATTGTTTTTTATCCATTCAGTAATGGCGATGATATCGTCACAAGGAAATCCATCTTCATCCATTAGTTCATCAAATTGTATAGAATTTTCATACACAATTTGATAACTGCCATTGAATAAAAATAGTTTTTTATTCGTCTTACCGATATCAAATATTAATATTACGGGTATTGATTGCATTATAATCCTGTTGCTATTGTATTACCGCGTTCATTAATAAGTGTTGCCCTAACTTTTTGATCTCTAAAAAATCCTATTGGATTTAATGAAGCCCCAGCCCTTAATCTGGCTTCTGCTACAATTGCCCTTACATC
>CAMBYC010000041.1 GCA_945871875.1 Sphingobacterium thalpophilum | reverse complement strand
ACGGTGATTTTAGCACGATTACTTTCGCAACCAGCTGCACTTGTTTGAGATACAAAATAATCAGTTGCACCTGCTACTGTTGTTGTAGGAATTGGTGCTGTAGTGGATCCTGCTCCACCAGTAGCAGCGGTATACCATTTAATTGTATTTCCAGCACTAGCCGTTGCAGATAATGCAATTGCTGTTCCTCCAATGCAATAATTAACAGGAGAAACGGTTGGTATACCTGGAGTAGTATTTGTTGTTAGAGAAATTCCGTTAGAAAATGCAGCACAGCCAGTACCGTTTGTATATCTAAGCGTAAACAATCCTGCATCAGGGGCTGAATAAGATTGTGAAGTTGCACTTCCAATTGCAATTCCATCTTTAAACCATTGGTAAGTTCCTTCTAAAGTAGAATTTAGCAATTGTGTACTTCCAGTACAAAATGATGTAGCTGTTGAAGTAATAATTGGCGAAGTACAATATATAAATCCATCTGAAGTAGTTGAACCTGCGGGTGAAATTACTTTAACTTTTCCACTAGCACCGTTTCCAATAATTACCCTAATTGTGGTATCGCTTAAAATAGTAAATGAAGCAACAGCAGAATCTCCGAAGCTTACCGCATTAACTGAAGATAAATTCATTCCTTTAATCAACACAGATACCCCTTTTCCAGCTGTTGCAGGTGAATAAGAATTTATAACAGGCGAAGGAATATATGTGAATCCATTTAACACTGCTTCACCACCACCAGTATTTACTTTTACAGCACCTGAATTGCCAGAAGCTACAATCGCTGTAATTCTATTGTCATTAACAATGGTAAAAGATGTTGCTGCCACTCCGCCAAAACTCACAGCACTTGCATTGGTGAAATTTGAACCAGTAATGGTTACAGTTGTACCAGCTAATCCAGATGTCGGCGAAAAACCAGTCATACTTGGTGCTGCGGATTCTGCAAATCCATTAGAGGAAAACAATCCTCTTCCATAAGTTGCAGCAATTACTTGATAATCTGAACTGCGCATCTGCAACATGTCGGTTCTTACATTGGAAAAACCATTGTTACTAGCCGACCAAATGGGTGATGCCGTATTAAAATTAGTAGTAGCGTAAATACCCAATTCTGTAGCTAATATCACTTCAGTGGTGCGTTTATTTGGATTGAATAAAGCCCATCTTACAGGAATATTTGGAAAATTACCCATCTTATCTACCCAATTGTTGCCTCCATCTGCAGTATACCAAATCTTATTCATACCATAATTCGAGTAAGTAACCAACAATTCATTTTCGTTTTTACCCATTTCAATACAAGATATTGAAGCTACTGGCAAAGTAGATGTAATATTGGTTGCAACAGCGGCTCCATTAGCATTGGTTATTTTTAATAATAATCCAGATGCTGTACCTACAAATAAAGTAGTTGATGTGGTTGTATAAGGAGAAACTTTAAATGCAGTTGCGGCTGATGTTAATTCGGGAACAACAACGGAATCTGTTTTTGGGGTTGTATTGATGTTTTTAATAGCATACAATACGCCACCAGATGATTTGTTTGAAGATTTGTAAGAATATAAAATGTGTTGGTTGTCGTCGTAAACCGCTGGATTGATAAAAGAACCTGTATTGCCGTCGTTCAACAATGTGCTGAAACTTGCTCCATAATTACTAGATCTGAAAAATGTATTATAGACATAAGAAGTAATTTGGTATTTAGGATCCACTTGGTCTATAAAACAATAAGCCCCATCTCCACCTGAAGCTGTTGTGGTATAGCTTTTATTGGGTTGAGTAAATTTTTGACTTCCATTATCCTGAGCACCAGCCAGGTAATAATTTGAATCTAAACCAGGATGCATTGCTCCAGCGTAAAATTGAGTAACATTGAAATCTTTGTTTCTGGGTTCAATAACATCACGGGTGGTTGCAGAATAAATATTGTTAGAATAAAAGATACCGCCATCTGTACCAAACAAAACCTTTGATGCATCATTAGGTTTAAACAATATAACGTGTTGATCTGCATGAACATAAGAACATGTTAGCGTATTCAATTGTGCGTTGTTAGACCATTTGCTAATGTGTTTCCAATTGATACCACCATCAATGGTTCTAAACAAATTAATACCACCAATCATAACAATACTTGAATCATCTGGATCTACAGCCAATGCTTGATCGTACCATGCTTGTCCACGTGTAAAATCATCAGCAGGGATTCCATTATCAATATCATCAGGTTTTGAAGCAAGATTAGACCAAGTGAGTCCACCGTCAATTGTTTTTCTTAAGGCAGAAACTTTAGAAGCACTTTCAGTGAAACTATACACATAATTTGCACTAGAAGGAGCAGTAGCAACAGTTACGCGACCATTTCCGTTTACAACAGCACTAGAATCGTTGCGCACCCAAGTGGTGCCATTATCGGAATACAAAACCCTTCCACCACCACGATCTGTTAATCCAAAAGGACTAGCTTTTGTACCTACCCAAATGCGGTTATCTTTTCCAATTGCCAAAGATGAGGCAACAAAAGGATAAGTGGGGTTTGAATAAGAAACAGGCGGTAACACCTGATTCCATGTAGTTCCACCATCAGTTGAACGATGTAAACCAGCTAAAGCAGTTCCAAACCATGTACCTTTGTAATTATTTCCATCAACAGCAGCGTATAAAACACTGTTTCCACCTTCCTTTCTTACAATCAAATCATTAATATATAGAAAATTTTGGGTGGAAGACAATTGCGACCATGCATTGCCACCATCTGTAGATTTCCAGATTCCAGCACCAATAGTAGCTCCAACTTGATATCCTTCACCAGTTGCAACATACATAATTTGAGGGTTAGCAGGATCAAACACAATTTTTGTAATGGACAAACTGTTCCAAAAATCATTTACGGGAAACCATGATGCTGAAGAATCCGTGATGTCATTGTTATACCATAAACCACCACTAACGCCGCCAGACCAAACTTTTTTACCTTTTGTGTCATTTGGATCCCAAGCGATTGTGCGTACTCTACCCCCAACATTGCGGGGACCACGTTCTTTCCAAGCAGTAGAAGTATTTGAACCAGGAACTGTGGGAGCAAGCTCTTCATTTTGCCATTGTTGAATGTTTTGTTTTACGATGGCTGGTAGAACTTCAGGGGTAGGTCTTTTTAAGGAGGGATCCATTGTTCTTAGAAAATTTTGCTCGTAAGCCAAATCGGGGTGGTCGGGATTTTTTTCTCGCTCCTCTCTAGCTTCTTCCACATCAACTTCATTTGTAGAAATCTCGGAATTGCTGCTTTTGTTGAAGGGATGGTTGCTTAAAAACTCTTCATACAAAGCACGTTCAGAAACCTGCTGGGGATTTTGAGTTGAAATATTTTTGGATACTAAAAGATGCTTTGATTTTTTGTTAGGTTTTGAGGCTAACAATATTGAGTTGTTTTTATTAACCAGGGTGGTTGAATTTGAACCAACCATGTTTAGCTTTGAGCTTGAAGATTTAGGATAAACCCTATCAACTGCTAAAGATTTAGGTGTTTGTTTAAGGTTAATAATTAAAATAAAGCTTAAGATAAAAGCGGCAACCAAGAAAATAGTCTTGTTTCTTCTAATAAATTCCATAAATTAAAAGCGGAGTTGTAAAAGATAAATTTAACAATATTTTAAAATTACGAAATAATTGTATTGAAAAATCTAAAATAATTTTTAATACAAAGGGTTGCTAAAACTGTAAAACATTTAAGCAACCCTTTGTATTATAAAACATGTTTAAAAACTTCAATTAAATTAAAGCAATTAAATGTTAGCCTATTTAAATTTTAATAATTTATGGAATTATATTTAGGAATGGTAAAAAGAAATTGGGATTACAAATGTTATAGTGTTGACAATTAATCCTTAACACATCTTATTGAAAAACCATATTGTTTAAAACTACTTTTTACATTTAAAGAACCACTATTATTGATTACATAATTGTAAAGAGCACTTGAACCGTTATCTTCAGACGAGCTCCACCATAAGCCATATAATCCTGTAGACATAAAATTGCCTTTGTGCATACGATAACCTGCGGGCATTGCATTAAAACCGCTACTATTGTTTGCACTAGCGTTAGGATTACTCCAGTGGATTGTTCCAGCTTCTTTTAATTTACCTCCTGCAATAGCAAATCCACCAAGTGTAGTTTCTAAAACTTTCCATTCATCTTTATTGGGAACATGCCACCCAGTTGGGCATAATCCTCGTTTATCATTTACAGCATGCCAATTGTATAGTTTTCCATATATTTTCGCATACGCTGCTGAATCATTATTATAATAGCAATAAGCACCAGTAGTTAATGTAGCCCAAACATAAGGATCAGTAACTTTTGGAATTGGTGATCCGTCTCGATATTTTGAAACATTTAAGTTGATAGATTGCCAAATTTGTTTACCGATTAGCACTGAACCTGGGGGAATAATTGATTCGGTTGTCTTATCTTCTCGAATATTATTAATACTTATTGTAAAGGATGTTGATTCTTTAAAATCATTTTTAAAGATGTAGGTTGAAGTGCCAATTGGATTTGCATTTAAAAACTCGAACTGAGCATTAACAGTTTTTTGAAGCAGCAACATTGTTGCAATTATGACGTATAATTTCATTTTTCAAAAATTTGAAACGAAATTAATTATTATAATTTAAAATAATGAAATATTAAAGGAAAGATGCCCACGATAGAAATCGCAGGCTTTTTTACCTCTGAAACCACAAAAAGTTAATTTATAATGAAGAATTTAAAATCAGGAATTATGGAATCAATTCTATAAAATTCATATTGAAAACTCAACTCATAAGTAATAAATAAGATTGAGAAAAGTTAATTGAAAAATAAATTTATTGACCAATATTCATTTATTCAAAAATCACAATTAATTTCTGAAAACCAAACTAAAGCAGCCTGAAATCCTTTGCATTTTAAAAAATGCAAAGACTTTATCAATAAAATGATGATTTAAGAAAGGGATTTGTGGTATTCACTGGGCGTTTTACCCGTAAATTTCTTGAATGATCGTATAAAAGTGCTTGGTATGGTATATCCGCATTGTTCAGCAATACCATTTAAGTTCATTTTTTTATGGGCACCTTGGGCAAATAAATGAATGGCATATTCAATTCTCAATTTGTTGCGCCAATCTGAAAAAGATGTTTTGAGAATAATATTGAAATAATAGGTCAAATGGTGTATTGGAATTCCTGATTCTGCAGAAATTAAAGACAGTTTGAAAGTTTCACTCAAATAATATTGGTCTGTTAAATAACCATTCAATGTATCATCTAAAAATTTAATATAATCTTCTGAAAATAAAAATACTGAGATTTCATCTTCATAATTTAAATCTTCATTAAGCTGATCTTCTATTATAATATTATCTTTTGAAGGTGAATCAGTTTGTTGCTGTGGTTTATATGCAAAATATTCTAAAGGTAAACCATACATTATTTGTGGATAAAACAATATAGAAATATTTACTATAAAATATATTATTGAAGCTATTAGCAGGTATAGGTTAGCCTTCAACAGAAAAACAGATTTTAATGGATAGAGCCAATTGCAAAACATTACCAATAAATAATCTACAGCAATTAAACAATATATAGTACTAAAAGTATAAAGCCATTTTTTTATTAATGTATACTGTGCAATGTTTGGAATATTATCTCTTAATTTTTTATAATTTTTACCTATCAAAATCCAGTTAAATATTGCATAAAAAATGGTTTGTAATAAGCTTAAACCTTGGTCTATTTTAGTTGGGAAAATTACATTAATGAGAAATTTCGAAGTGTCCCAATTGTCACTTTTAATATTTTCCGCAACCAACATTTTATACCCCCAATTTGAAAACACAAATGGAATTACGCCTAATAAAGAAAGAAAAAAAGGTAAAAAATGGAAAAAATCAATCTTTTTTATAGAATTATTGTCATTGATAATACTTCTAATGTAAATAAAAGAGAGTGGACCAATTAAAAAGAAAAATGGATGAAGTAATATAAAAACAACAATCCATGCTTCAGATTTGCCATAAAAAATATAGAAATTCCCCAACAAATACAAAGAGGAAAAAAACAAATAGGCAGCAAGGTATTGGTTTGCAGTTTTGTACCCCCTATTGAATTGCAAAATCAAAAAAGGCATTATAAGCCCAATAATTGTGATAAAAGAGGTAAAGAATTGGAGGTTCATAAAAAAAACAAATATAAATCATTTACAAATTCTTAATGTTATTTAAAAAATCAAATTTTGGATTTTCAATAATTAATAAATTACAGTAAAAAATAAGTTGAGCCAATTGTATTAATATTTTTTTGATTAATATTAATATAACTTAATCTCCATATTTATTTTGTTTGTTCTAAAATTAGATTTACACAATTTTATATGAATTAAAACGTTTTTTTATTATTTACTAAAAAAATTAGATAATTTCTACATTCTAATATATGAAAAAATACAAGCTTATAATACTTGACAATTACAAATTTACTTTCCCATTATTAATTATTATTATAAGTCACTTTTTTTCATTCCCAAAATATAGTTCTTTAAAATCTGATAGAAAAGTTTGTTCAACTTGTTGTGACATGCAAAAAAAAATAGATAGAAGAAACCATCTTTTGGAATCAGTTAGTTCTCAATTTTTAGATGCTGATCACATGGCGAAAACTGAGTTTAGATTAACTGTACCATTTATTGCAAAAATTTTTCAAATAGATACAAAATATAAAATGTACTTTTTTCAAGTAATTTTAGGTTTTTTGTTTTTCTATTTTTTGACTTCGTTTATTTTTAATTATACACAAGACAAAACGAATACATTTTTATTTTTGTTATCTTTCGCATTTATTTACACAGGTTATAGTTTTTTTACAGATACAGAGGGATACTTTGATAGTTTTGCATACTTTTTTCTATTTATTGCAATGCTCGAATTGCCAATCTTAGCAATTACAATTGCTTTCTTCTTAGCATTTTTTACTGATGAGCGTGCAATATTGTCTGGAATATTGGTAGTTTTATATGGTCAATACAAAACATACATTCAGTCAAACAAGAATTATTTTAAATTTTCTAAGCAACTATGGGGATTTTTTATCAGTATTTTGTTTTATTTAACTGCAAGGTGGATTTTAATGAATTATTTTGGATTTAAAAACCATTTTGGGGGCGTTGGATTTAAATTATACAAAATAACTTTTAATTATTTTGGAATTTCATTTTTCCAAATATTTGAAGGATTCTGGTTAATTATCAGCCTGTCATTGTTCATACTAAAAAAGACAAAAGAAATTTATTGGATTATCGCATTTATTATTGTAAATCTAGGATACTTTCTAATGTCTTTGACTGTTGCCGACATTACCAGAAGTGGTGCATATATTTTTCCAAGTATTTTCTTAAGTTTTTTGATTGTTAAAAATTATGCAACAAAAGAACAATTGAGGTACCTATTATATTTTACTACTATCATTTCATTTGTATACCCATCATATTTTATAATTGCAGCAATAGAACCAAAGAGCTTTCCCCCTTTTATAATTCATGTAATAAAAAATATAGCTTTTAGTATTATGGCTATTTGATATACAATTTTTATTATTTTATTTTTTTAATAAGATTAATATAAATTCTTATGAAAAATTAAAATATAATTTTTGCATTTTTTTAGCTAAAAAATTAGGAATAATTTATAGTTTATCCATATTAAAACTCTAATTAGGGAAAATAATTCAAGTAAATTGACGTTAATAAAAAGTTAATTCACTGGTGTCAATTCAAAATTATAATTGTCATTGACAACCAATCATTCAATTAATATTATTAATTAGGTTTATGCACAAATTATTAGTTACGGGTTCATCAGGGCTTATAGGTTCAGAAGTTTGTAGATTTTTCTCAAATTTAGGATGGGCTGTTCATGGAGTTGATAACAATCAAAGGTCATTTTTCTTTGGTGTAAATGGAGATACTCGATGGAATCAATCTCGTTTAGAAAAAGAATTACCAAACTTTAACCATCATGAATTGGATATTAGAAACAGAGAAGGAGTAATTTCTTTGATTCATAGTTTAAAACCTGATGCAATTGTTCATACAGCAGCACAACCAAGTCATGACAAAGCTGCACAAATACCATTTGAAGATTTTGACACCAATGCTGTAGGTACTTTCAATCTTTTAGAAGCTACAAGAAGATACAGTACAAGTATACCATTTGTTCATCTTTCTACCAATAAAGTATATGGAGATGCTCCAAATGAAATAAAAATGGTTGAGTTGGAAAAGAGGTTTGATTATGCTGATTCCAACTATGCTAATGGTATAAGTGAAACTTTTCGAATTGACCAAACAAAGCATTCTCTATTTGGAGCTTCAAAAGTTTCGGCAGATATATCTGTTCAAGAATACGGTCGATACTTTAATATGCCAACAGCATGTTTAAGAGGTGGATGCCTAACTGGTCCTGACCATTCTGGTGTTGAACTACATGGTTTTTTAAGTTATTTGATTAAATGTAATTTAGAAGAAAAAGAGTATACTATTTTTGGATATAAGGGCAAACAAGTTAGAGATAATATCCATTCTTTAGATGTAGCAAGATTTATACACGAATTTATCATTAATCCAAGATCAGGCGAAGTATATAATATTGGTGGTGGCAAAAATAACACTTGCTCAATTTTAGAAGCTTTTGATATAATTTCAGGCCTAAGTGGGAAAGAAATGAAATATGTCTACCAAGATACAAATAGAATTGGGGACCATATTTGCTATTATAGTGATTTAACAAAAATGAAAAATCACTACCCAAATTGGGATATCACCAAATCTTTACAAGAAACTTTTGAAGAAATTTATAGAAGTTGGATTAAAAGAAAAAACATTGCACAATGAAAATTTTAATAACAGGAGGTTGTGGATTTGTTGGTTCTAATTTGGCCATTTTTTTAAAAGAGAATTATCCTAGTTATGAAATTATCTGCTTTGATAATTTAAGTAGAAGAGGATCTGAATTAAATTTAAAAAGAATTCTTCAATATGGAATTAAGTTTATTCACGGAGATATTAGACAAAAAGCTGATTTATTCAGAGTTGGAGAAGTAAATTTAATTATTGAAGCAGCGGCAGAACCATCTATTCTTGCTGGAATGGGTGATGATATTGAATATTTAATTGATACCAATTTAATGGGTACCATTAATACCCTTTATATGGCAAAAAAATGGAATGCCGGTTTTATATTTTTGTCTACCAGTCGAGTATATCCATATAACCAGCTTGAAAATGTTGTTCTAACTACAACTGAAACAAGATTTAAAATTGCTAATAATCAAATTATTAAAGGGATATCTAGCAATGGGTTAAGTGAAGAATTCCCATTAGAAGGGCTTAGATCTCTATATGGAGCAACAAAACTTTCATCTGAATATTTAATTCAAGAATTTAGTAAAAACTTTGGCTTTAATGCTGTAATCAATAGATGTGGTGTTCTTACAGGTCCTTATCAAATGGGAAAAATAGATCAAGGTGTGGTTGTTTTATGGATGGCAAAGCATTTTTGGAAAGGAAATTTAGGCTATATCGGTTTTGGTGGTGAAGGCCTACAAGTGAGGGATATGCTTCATGTTAGAGATTTGTTTACTTTAGTTGATTATCAAATAAAAAATCTACATCTATATTCTGGTGACATTTTTAATGTAGGAGGTTCAAATGAAGTAAGTGTTTCTTTAAAAGAATTAACTGCTTTATGTGAGAATATATCTGGAAATTCAATTGAAATAAAGAAAGTTGCCGAAAATCGACCTGCAGACATACCCGTATATATTACCGATAATTCTAAAGTTTTTGCAGCTACTGGTTGGAAACCTACAATTGGAGCAGAAGAAATTATGATAGAAATTTACGATTGGATTCATAAAAATCAGACTGATTTAAAACCAATCCTATCTTAAATTATTTTTTTTAAGAAAAAACAATAAATCACTATTTACAAATCACGTAATGAAATTATCTATAGTTATCCCTGCCTACAATGAAGAATCTTGTATTGAAGAAACGGTTTTAGATTTGTATAATAAATTAACCAAAGAACAAATAGATCACGAAATTGTGGTTGTAAATGATAATTCTAAGGATAAGACTGAAGAAGTACTAAACGCTCTATCAGCAAAGATACCAACACTTGTTTTTTATAAAAATGAGGGCAGCAATGGTTTTGGCTTTGCAGTTAGGTATGGCCTAGATAGATTCAAAGGAGATTGTGTTGCCATTTTTATGGCAGATGCTTCAGATAGTTCAGATGATTTAGTGGCTTATTATCGCACAATGATGGAGAAAAATGTTGATTGTGTATTTGGTTCAAGGTTTATTAAAGGTGGAAACGTTTATGATTACCCCAAAACAAAGTTAGTTATCAATAGAATTGCTAATAAAATTATACAAATTACTCTTGGCTTAAAATACAATGATGCAACAAACGCTTTTAAGCTATATAAATCAAAAACAATTGAAGGTCTTAAACCTTTTCTTGCACCACATTTCAATTTAACAATTGAATTATCATTAAAAGCAATTGCTAGAGGTTATTCTTATTATGTTATTCCAATTTCATGGACAAATAGAAAAACTGGGGAAAGCAAACTAAAAATAAAAGAAATGGGTAGTAGATATTTGTTTATACTTCTCTATGTATTAATTGAAAAGTTCTTTTCAATGGGCGATTTTAATAAGAATTTGAGGAAGTAATCAAATATTCGGATAAATTTTACTTTTTTAGAGTAAAAATTTTATATAACAATAATATTTCCCCTTCATTTTTTAAAATGTTTGAGTTCTGTTTTTTAAATCAACTTGTCTGCCAATTTGGGAAGTATAAATTGGAATATCCAATTTATATTACAATTCGGATATTTCAAAAAATGCAATTTTAATAAAGTTTTGAATATTTAAAAGTTGGTTTGCTCAAGTAAAATATTTTTTGCAACTATTTTCTTAGTTTTTTTAAATTTTATCTTTCATTACATGTATGGAAATACAATTTTTGTTGAATCAACATTTTTTAAAAATTACAAAAACAAAATAGTAGAACATTAAAAATCAACGAAATCATCACTTAAAAAGGAAACAATTTACTTCAAAATTATTGCTCCTAACGCTGGTAAATGTATATCCAATTCAAATTTACTAATTTCTTCATTTAACACCTTTACTTTAATATCTGGATTATAAACATCACCAGTTCCATAATAACAAATTGCATCACTATTGAAAATCTCCTTCCAATTGGATTTATTAAAAACTTCAACTTTCCAATGGTAGCGAACAACAGGCGTCATATTGAAAACAATTAAAATGTTTTCTTCTGGATTTTTACCTTTTCGCATGTATGCTATTACAGATTCGGCTCTGTGGTTTAAATCAATCCATTCAAAACCTGCATCATCAAATTGTAATTCATAAAATGCTGGATGATTGCGGTACAAATGGCAAAGATCTTTCACACAATCTTTCATTTTTTGATGTGATGAATGCTGTAAAAGATGCCAATCGAGCTCAGTTTTGTAATTCCATTCTGAGGTTTGTCCAAATTCATTACCCATGAACAACAATTTCCCTCCAGGGTGTGTAAACATATAGGTGTACAACAACCTTAAATTGGCAAATTTCTGCCATTCATCTCCAGGCATTTTATAGAGCATGGGAGATTTACCGTGCACCACTTCATCGTGGCTTAATGGAAGCATGAAGTTTTCATCATAAAAATACATCATGCTAAAAGAGAACTGGTTCTGCTGAAATTGTCTGTATAAAGGATCTTGCTTAAAATATCTGAGGGTATCGTGCATCCAACCCATCATCCATTTCATACCAAATCCTAAGCCACCAGCAAAAGTAGGATTTGTAATTCCTGGCCAATCTGTTGCTTCTTCTGCAATGGTTTGTACATCTGGAAAATCACGGTATATAGTTTCGTTTAGTTCTTTTATAAACGCAATTGCTTCAATATTTCCATTTCCACCATATATATTTGGTTCCCACTCCCCTGCTTTTCTTGAATAATCTAGTTGAAGAATTGAAGAAACAGCATCAACCCTAATTCCATCTATATGAAATTGATCAAACCAAAATCGTGCATTGCTGATTAAAAAAGATTTTACTTCTCCCCTGCTGTAATTGAAAATATAACTATTCCAATCTGGATGATACCCCTTGCGCATATCTGCATATTCGTAGGTATGTGTACCATCAAACATAAACAAACCATGTGCATCATAAGGAAAATGTGAAGGAACCCAATCTAAAATAACCCCAATTCCTTCCTGGTGAAAATAATCAATCATCGCCATAAACTCCTCTGGATGACCGAATCGGGAAGTTGGTGCAAAATATCCAGTTCCTTGGTAACCCCAAGAACCATCAAATGGAAATTCCATCACGGGCATCAACTCAATATGTGTAAAACCCATTTCTTTTACATAAGGAACCAATTGTTCTGCAATTTGCCAGTAAGTAAAATAAGATTCTTCGTTGTGTTTGTCTGGACGTTTCCAACTTGGTAAATGCACTTCATAAACTGCATAAGGTGCATCTAATGCATTGTTTTTGATGCGGGTATCCATCCAGTTTTTATCCTTCCATTCGTAGTCAAAATTCCAAGTAATAGATGCAGTTTTGGGTTTTCGTTCCCAATAATGACTATATGGATCTCCTTTTGATAAAATCTTTCCTTCAAATCCATGAATATGGTATTTGTATATTTCACCTCTGTTTACATTAGGAATAAATCCTTCCCAAATTCCACTATGGTCTAATCTTACAAACAATTCATGTGAAGATTCATTCCAATGATTAAAATTACCAATTACAGTAACCTTTGTTGCATTTGGTGCCCAAACTGCAAAATAAGTACCTCTTATCCCTAAAACTTCAAATTGTTTATTTCCAAAGAAATTGTAAGCATTATATAAACTGCCATTCTGAAAATTGCGAATGGCTTCATCGGTGAATAATGAGTAATTCCAAACTGGCTTAGAACTGTCTACAAAATGTAAATCTTCATACTTACTAACGGATGTTGACATAGATATAGTTAATTGCTCTAAAATTCCCCTAATATACGGCTAATCGCGGTATATTAGGGGAATAATCAAATTGATAATAATCCTATACTTTCATTTACTTCAAATCTAGTATTAAGATAGAAAGTTGATCAATGTTTAGTGGCTTATCTAATGTGATTTTTTTGCCAGATATAACATCTAATGCATTTTTCTTCCCAGAAAAAGATTCAGTGAATCTATTCAAATCAATTGTTGCTGCTTTATTACTACTGTTCACAATACACATTACGATTTGATTGCCTTCAGTTCTAAAATATACATACAAATTATTTTGTGGTAAGTATTGAATAAGTTTGCCATTTTGTAATGCTTTTGAAGTTTTTCTGAAGTTGGCAATAGTTTTTACATAATTGAATGCCTCGTTTTCTTTTTGATTTCTTCCTGTTGCTGTGAATTTGTTGATTAAATCTTCTTTCCATCCTCCAAGGAAATCTTCCCTTACAGCCGCATCGCTTGGGTTTTTGAAATTTTTCATCAGCACTTCATCACCATAATACATTTGTGGGATACCTCTTTGGGTAAGTAGTAAACCCATAGCAATTTTATATTTATCTAGATTTTCACCCATCACAGAATATATTCGATCCATATCGTGATTATCTAGAAAAATACAGTTTTGTAAGGGGTTTTTATATAAAAAATCTTGTGCTAGTGTACTGTATAAATTGTTGATATCTCCTTTTTTGGCGGCATCTAGCATTGAAAAAGTCATTGGAAAATCTGTAACTCCCGGTAAATTGTGTTTGAATGGAACGTTAAGATTATTTTGTGTAAAATAGGCACTAGCAACTGGGCTGCTACACCAAGCCTCTCCAAAAATGGATATAGAAGGAAATTCTGTTTTTAGTATAGTATTAATCTTATTCAAAAAGGGTTCATCACAATATTTATAGGTATCTACCCTCCAACCATCTATGCCAAACTCTTCTGTTGACCAAACAGCCTGTTGGATCATATAATTTGCACAATAAGGATTTTTTAAATTGAGGTCGGGTAAATGTGGCACAAACCATCCGCCAATCATCACATTTTTATCTGCTGCTACTCCATGCGGATCATAAAAAACTTCTTCTTTATGGTTGGTATTGGTATAAGAAGGCCATTGATTCAACCAATCTTTCATTGGTAAATCGAGTACAGACCAATGGTGGTTTCCAACATGGTTGTAAACTGCATCTTGAATGATTTTCAGTCCTTTACGATGGGCAGATTCAATCAATGCTTTATAGGCTTGATTGCCGCCAAAACGTGGGTCTATTGCATAATGATCTGTAAACCAATAGCCATGGTAGCCTGCAACTAAGCCAGCCCATTCATTCATCAATGGCATATCGTTTTCCACTACTGGTGTCATCCAAATGGTAGTTACGCCTAAATCATTAAGATAATCCAATTTGCTTTCTACCCCTTTTAAGTCACCACCATGCCTAGAGTATGGATTTTTCCTGTCTAGCAATTTTTCTCTCAAACCATTTACAATGTCATTAGTGGTATCTCCATTACTAAACCGATCTGGCATAATTAGGTAAATCAAATCGGCAGATGTTACACCTTTTACCCTCGTTTTACCATTTTCGATATTTCTTTGTTTGAGAGAATATTTAATTTCAGATGAAACGCCTTCGTTTTTTAATGTAAAAACCAAGGTTCCAGGTTTTGCAGAAGCTGAAATTACTAAATCTATAAAAACATAATTTTTGTTTTCAGGAGATGAATAACTTTTTAAGGTAACTCCTTGATATGGCTTCAAACTCAATTTTGAAAATCCTATTTTATTTTCATGTAATAAGATTTGCAAATTAGGGTTTTTCATTCCCACCCACCAATGGGTAGGGTAAACTTTAATTTGTGCATTAAGCGAAAGTGCAAATTGAGTTACAATTAACAATAAAAAAACTTTTTTCAAACTAATCAATTTCAACATAATATTAAGCTTTAGAAGATGAAGGATCATATACATAAACCACACTAACTGCCGCACAAAGCATAAAAACACCAGCCAAAACTATAGCATAAATAGGTTGACCGTTATATAAATTTTTTACTATCCAACCTCCAAAAAATCCATTTATAATTTGAGGGAGGGTGATGAAAAAATTAAAAATACCCATATATATACCAAGTTTACCTGCAGGTATAGACGATGAAAGTATTACATAGGGCATTGATAATATTGAAGCCCAAGCTAAACCTACACCAAACATTGCATAATTGAGCATTGTTGGGTCTTTTATAAAATAAATGGAAATTAAGCCCAATCCACCAGCTATCAAAGAAATGGCATGTGTCCATTTTCTGCCAATATATCTTGAAATTATAGGTATCAATAAAGCATAAATCATTGCTACAAAGTTGTATACTCCAAAAGCAGAACTAACTTTATTTCCTGCTTCATTGTATGCAACAGTTTTAGTGTAATCTCCTGATAAGCCATAAACATTTGTTGCTACTGCATCTGTTGTAAATACCCACATGCTGAACAATGCAAACCAACTGAAAAACTGCACCAAGCCCAATTGTTTCATTGTACGGGGCATATTTTTAAAATCAGAAAAAATTTCACTTAAACCTGCATTGTTTTTTTCGGGTTTTCCGTGGTATTGTATATATTCTTCAGGTGGATATTCTTTAGAAAAAAATACAGTTATCAATATGGAAACGATGAAAACTGCTGCTCCTATATAAAAAGCATATTTAATATTATCGGCAACACCATCTGCACCCGCTTCCATGCTAAAGCCATTTTTTGATAGCCATTCTGGCAATGCAGAACCCGCTACAGCTCCTAAACCAATTAAGAAAGTTTGGATGCTAAAACCCATTGTGCGTTGACTTTCAGGCAAATTATCAGCTACTAAAGCTCTAAATGGTTCCATAGCAATATTAAAAGATGCATCCATTATCATAACCATTCCACCACCAATCCAAAGTGCAGGAATCCAACCTGTAAAATGACCAGAATTGGGTAAAATAACCAAAGCAACTGCCGAAAGAATGGCACCTGAAAGAAAAAAGGGTTTTCTTCTTCCCAAACGATTCCAAGTTTTATCGCTATAATAGCCAATTATTGGTTGAACAATCATTCCTACCAATGGAGCTACAATCCAAAACATGGGCAATTGATCAACATCAGCACCAAAAGAGCGAAGAATTCTACTGGTATTGCCATTTTGTAACGCAAATCCAAATTGAATTCCTAAAAATCCGAAACTCATCACTACAATCTGAAGTATTGAAAGTACTGGTTTTGGTAATAAAAAAGAGTTACTAGCGGGTTTGTTTGTGTCGGCAAAAGCCATAATCGTTGATTTTATACATTTAATATAGTGTTAATTTTACACTATGTTAAATGTATAAAAAAAACATCTGATTGCTCAGATGTTTTTTAGATTTTCTTAAAACAAATTTATTATAATATTATTTATTTTATTATTAGATTACAAATCCATCTGGTATTACAGCACCTTTTTTAACTACAACTATACCTTCTTTTACAGTATACAATTCGTGATCAGAATTTGGCAAATGGCCTCCTCCATTAATTCTAACATCATTTCCAATTCTACAATTTTTATCAATTATAGCATTATTTATAAAACTTCTTTCACCAATACCAACTTTTGGAAATCCGTTATTTGAATCGGTGTTCATTTCTTCTAATGTTTCGTAAAAATCTGAACCCATAATATACGTATTTGCTACGGTAGAATCTTTTCCTATGCGGGTTCTGATACCAATTACAGAATTTTCTATACGTGCTGCGTGGATTATACAACCGTCGGCTAATATTGTTTTATCAAATGTTGTTCCGCTTACTTTTGCTGGAGGAAGCATTCTTGAGCGGGTATAAATTGTTTTGTTGTGGTCAAACAAATTAAATGGCGGAATATCTTGACACAGTGCAAGATTGGCTTCAAAAAAGGAAGGTATACTTCCAATATCTGTCCAATAACCATCGTATTGATAACTTACTACCCTATGTGAGGTTATTGATGATGGAATAATTTCTTTGCCAAAATCAGTTGAATCTTTAGCATCTTTCAGCAAAAGATCAAACAATAATTTTCTATTGAAAATATAAATACCCATACTAGCCAAGTAGTTTCTGCCAGCATTTTGCATCTCTTCACCTGTATCGCTTATCCAATTGGGCAACAATTCATTTTTAGGCTTTTCTATAAACGATGTGATGTAATCGTTTTCATCAGCTTTTAGGATACCAAATTCGGAGGCTTCGCTTTCAACAACAGGAATTGTTGCAATTGAAATTTCAGCATTAGACTTGATGTGGTTGTCCACCATGTCCATAAAATCCATTTGATACAATTGATCACCAGATAAAATGAGCACGTAATCGAATTCGTGTTGTTCAACGTGACGAAGGGATTGACGAACAGCGTCAGCAGTTCCTTGGAACCATGTAGGGTTGTCGAAAGTTTGTTCGGCAGCAATGATATCAACGAATGCAGAACTAAAAGCACTAAAGTGGTAAGTGTTTTTGATGTGTTTATTTAAAGAAGCAGAGTTAAATTGGGTTAATACAAACATCCTACCCAATCCAGAGTTCAAACAATTTGAAATTGGAATATCAACCAATCGATATTTCCCGCCTATGGGAACTGCAGGCTTACTTCTAGTGGATGTTAGTGGTCTTAATCTAGTACCAGCACCACCGCCCATAATTATAGCGACAACCTCTTTGTTCATAATGTTAGTTTATGTAATTTATTGTAAAGATGAATATAAATTGATGTAATCTTCAGCACTTTTATCCCAACTAAAATTTAGTTCCATCATTGTTTTGCAAATTTCCATCATTTTTTCCGAATTCTGATACAATTGTACGCCTCTATAAATTGCTTGCGTAAAATCACCTACATCTGCATTGTTAAAAGTTATACCATATCCATCAGACTCGCCAAAATCTTTAACAGTATCTTTTAATCCTCCAGTATTTCGAACAACAGGTACAGTGCCGTACCTAAGTGCATAAAGCTGGTTAAGTCCACAAGGTTCAACACGAGAAGGCATCAATAAAAAATCGGCTCCAGCATACATTTTATGACTTAATGCTTCATTGTAACCGATGTAAACATTATAATCGCCCCAACTAATATTTTTTAATACTTCCAATTGCCCTTCCACATGCGGTTCACCACTTCCGAGAATTAAAAAATTCATCGTTCTGCCAATATTATTGAAACTATCAGCAATTGCTAATGGCAATAAATCTGCAGCTTTTTCTCCAACCAATCTTCCTATAAAAACAAATAAAGGTTTATCAATTGACAAACCAAATATATCACACAATTCTTGTTTATTTTGCTTTTTTCCTTCAAGAAAAGAATCTTTTGAAAAATTATGGTTGATGTATTTATCCGTTTCAGGATTCCATACATCTATATCTATTCCGTTTAAAATTCCTGAACATTTGCCTTTCTCATATTCAAATATTGGTTCAAGTCCATTGCTATTGTGACGCAATTCGTTCATGTAATTTGGACTAACTGTTGTTACTTTCCAAGCAGATTTTATACCAGTAACCAAAGGATTGATTGAATTATTCCATTCTAACAAACCTGTTTTCCAGGGATCCCAAGCGGGAATACAATGGCTTTTATGCCATCCAAATTGCCCTTGGTATTGTGCATTATGAATTGTAAATACAGTTGGAACATTGGCTAATTTTTTAAATTGATAGCAATGTTGCATCATAAAAGGTATCAGTGCTGTATGATAATCATGTACATGCACAACATTTGGAAAATATTCCCAACTGCAAAACCAATCTAAAATCGCAATTTGAAAAGCAATAAAGCGCTCTGTATCGTCTTCATAACCATATATTAGTTCTCTATCTAGCAACCCAAAAATGTCAACCATATACAATTGAAATCCCAATTCATCGGTAACTTCTTTAATTACTGTATATTCAAAAAAATAATCACCAATTTTGGCAGCACCTTTGTGAGCTACTTCAAATTTATGGGTGTATAAAAACTTGGTTTTATACATTGGCATAATCACTTTTGTTTGATTACCCAATGCTTTTTGGTATTTTGGTAAAGCACCTAACACATCGCCTAATCCTCCTGCTTTTGCTATAGGATAACATTCCGCTGTTACATGGATAATTTCCATAATTAATTTAGTAATGTGGTTTATTTATAAAAAAGATATTAAAAACTATGTAATTTATGCAAATTGATTAAAATCTAGCTTCAAAATCAACTAATTATTAGATTAATTTGAATATGAAACACAAATAATTTTTATAGTAATTAAATCTTACTATTTTCATTGCTCAAATTTAAACCTTAGCCATATATTATGAACGTATCTAAGCAGTCCACAAACATAAGTGCATTGAGTACTTTAGTGCTGGTTTTTTTCTTTTGGGGCTTTATTGCCGCATCAAATAGTATTCTTATTCCATTTTGTAAAACGCATTTTCAATTGACCCAATTTCAATCACAATTGATTGGTTCTGCTTTTTATGGGGCGTATTTTATTGGTTCATTGGTTTTGTTTCTTGCTTCCAACACTTTAGGGTTTGATATCATAAACAAAATTGGGTATAAAAGAGGTATAATTTATGGATTAATGATTTCGGTTGTTGGTGCACTTTTGATTATTCCATCTGCAAATGCAAATTCTTTTAATGCTATTTTGGGTTCACTTTTTGTTGTTGCACTTGGTTTTTCCATTCAACAAACTTGTGCTCAACCTTTCGCAATTTCTTTGGGAGATCCTGCAACTGGATCACATCGCCTCAACTTGGGTGGTGGAATTAACTCTATTGGAACAACTTTAGGACCAATTATTGTTAGTTTTTTCTTGTTTGGTTCAATAGGAAGCAGCCATTCTAATGTTACTGTAAAGAATATTAACATTCTTTATCTTATAGTTGCTGCAGTATTTGCTGCAGTTGCTTTGTTCTTTTTGTTTTCAAAACTTCCTGATGGCAAAAACGAAGAAGCATTTGAAAAATCTCCAAAAGCTTCAGGTGCATTGTTGGGTATGACAGCTGGAATATTAGCACTAATTTTAGCTGGGCAGTTTTTAAATATCTCTAAGATGTTTTTATTGGTAGCATCAATTGTTGTGGTAATCGGGATTTTATTTTTTAGTAATGGTCAAGCTGTAAAGAGTGAAAAAGGTTGGGGTGCATTAAAATATCCTCAATTGATTTATGGAATGGTTGGCATATTTGTTTACGTAGGTGTAGAAGTAACTATCGACAATAATTTTGGGGCTTTGCTAAAACAGCCAGGTTATTTTAACGAAATGGGTTTAGATGAAAGCCAGATTTCACAATATATATCTTTGTATTGGGGAAGTTTAATGATTGGTCGTTGGACAGGTGCGATTAGTGTTTTTAATCTTTCTGCTCAAATGAGAAAAATTGCAACTGTGGTTGTTCCTTTTGTTGCTTTCGCTGTGGTATTGGTTGTAAATAAAATTTACGGAAGTGATATTACCAATTTGTATCCGTATGCAATATTTGTAGCTATTGCTGTTGCTGCATTTTTTTATGGACAAGAAAAGCCTGTTAAAACGCTTTTGACATTATCAGTTTTGGCAGCATTAGCAATGTTTGTTGGTTCATTTACCACAGGTATGGTTTCTGTTTTTTCTCTAATTTTTGGAGGATTGTGTTGTTCAATTATGTGGCCATGTATTTTCTCTTTAGGAATAGGCGGATTGGGAAAGTACACTAGTGAAGGTTCAGCAATGTTGATTATGATGATTTTAGGGGGTGCAATTATTCCTCCATTACAAGGAATTTTTGGTGATAGTAGCTTAGGTTTGCACAAATCTTATTTGATTGCTGCAGCTTGTTTCATGGTATTGGCATTATTGGCAATTAAATTGAAAAGTATCTTAAAGGCTCAGGGGCTAGATTTTGACAAACAGATTGAAGGAGGACATTAATTTTGAAAAATATGAATATTCCGATTTCTCAACAATATGCTATTGGAATAGATATTGGAGGGACAAATACTAAGTTTGGATTGGTTAACCATCGTGGAGACATCTCCTACCATGGATCAATTTTAACCCATCAACATGAGAATGTTGAAGATTTTATTGAAGATTTATTTAAAGCTTTATTACCAGCAATTGATGATTCCGGTGGTATTGAGTTTATCAGAGGAATAGGCGTTGGTGCACCAAACGGAAATATTTACAACGGCACAATTGAATATGCACCTAATTTAAAATGGAAGGGAATAATTCCTATGGCAGCTTTGGTGAGTAAAAAATTTGGATTGCCTGCCCGCCTTACCAACGATGCAAATGCAGCTGCAGTAGGAGAAATGATGTATGGTTCTGCAAAGGGAATGAAAGATTTCATAATGATTACCTTGGGAACAGGTGTTGGAAGTGGAATTGTAGCAAATGGTCAATTGATTTATGGTCATGATGGATTTGCTGGAGAATTAGGACATACCATTATCATTCCTGATGGAAGATTTCACCCAGGAACTGGACATTACGGATCATTAGAATCTTATGCTTCTGCAACTGGAGTAGCAAGAACAGCTTTAGAGTTTTTGGATAAAAGACCTGATGAGGTTACATTATTACGAAACTATAGAAAAGAGGAAATTGACAGTCGCATAGTTTACGAATGTGCTATTCAAGGTGATGCGATGGCTCTTGAAGTTTATGAATTTACTGGCAAAATTTTAGGATTGGCTTTTGCAAATTTTGTAATGTTTAGCAGTCCAGAAGCAATAATTTTATTTGGAGGAATGTCGAAAGCAGGTGAATTGATTCTTAAACCTACAAGAGAAAATATGGAGAAAAACCTTTTACCCATTTTTCAAAATAAAGTTAAAATCATTTTTAGCGAATTAAAGGAAGCTGATGCCGCAATTTTAGGTGCTAGTGCTTTAGTTTGGGAAACCAGATAATTAAATTGTTAAAATGTAAATTTATGAGCTCCTTGTTATGCTATTTTTTCATAACAAGGAGCTTTTTTAATTGATACAAAATCCAAACAAAAGTGAAAATATATTGTTTTATATAATGATATTTACTGCTATATAGAAAAATAGTAAAAAGCATTAATCTATCGTATCTTATAATTTTATATTATTGCAATCGAATTTATAAAAGCCGATATATAGGCTTCAATCAATCATAAATTAATTTAAAAACTCTATAAATGGAAAATAATCCACACAATGGAACAACAGCCGCAGAAGGGAAATGTCCTTTTTCGGGAGCATCAATTAAACAAAGTGCAGGAATGGGAACAAGAAACCTAGATTGGTGGCCAAACCAATTAAAATTGAATATTCTTCGTCAGCATTCAACTTTATCTAATCCAATGGATAAGTCTTTCAACTATGCTGAAGAGTTCAAGTCATTAGATCTTGCTGCTCTAAAGCAAGACATTTATGATATGATGACTACCTCACAAGATTGGTGGCCAGCAGATTATGGTCATTATGGACCATTTATTATTAGAATGACTTGGCATAGTGCAGGAACCTATCGCACAACTGATGGACGTGGTGGTGGCGGTGCTGGAATGCAACGTTTTGCTCCGCTTAATAGTTGGCCAGACAATACGAATTTAGATAAAGCACGTTTGTTGCTTTGGCCTATCAAAAAGAAATACGGTAAAAAATTATCTTGGGCTGATCTAATGATTCTTGCTGGAAATTGTGCGTTAGAATCAATGGGCTTCAAAACCTTCGGTTTTGCTGGTGGTCGTGAAGATGTTTGGGAACCACAAGAAGAGGTGTATTGGGGTTCAGAAAAAGAGTGGTTAGGAGACAACAGATATACTGGGGACAGAGAATTAGAGAATCCATTGGCAGCAGTTCAAATGGGATTGATTTATGTAAATCCAGAAGGTCCAAACGGAAATCCTGACCCTATAGCATCTGCAAGAGACATTCGTGAAACATTTGCACGTATGGCAATGAACGACGAAGAAACAGTTGCACTTATAGCAGGTGGACATACATTTGGGAAAACCCATGGTGCCGCAGATCCTAGTAAATATGTTGGTAAAGAACCGGCTGGTGCAAGTATTGAAGAACAAGGGCTTGGATGGAAAAATACATTTGGTTCAGGAAATGCTGGTGAAACAATTACAAGTGGTCTTGAAGGAGCTTGGACAACCACCCCTACACAATGGAGCAACAATTATTTTGAAAATTTATTTGGCTACGAGTGGGAATTAACTAAGAGTCCTGCTGGTGCACATCAATGGAAGCCAAAAGCTGGAGCTGGGGCAGAAACCGTTCCAGATGCACACGACCCTGCAAAACGCCATGCACCAACAATGCTAACCACTGATATCGCTTTACGTGTAGATCCTGCTTACGGACCAATATCAAAGAGGTTTTACGAAAACCCCGATCAATTGGCAGATGCATTTGCAAGAGCTTGGTTCAAATTAACGCACAGAGATATGGGACCTCGATCACGCTATATTGGTGCAGAAGTGCCTTCTGAAATTCTAATCTGGCAAGATCCTATTCCTGAAGTTACACATCAATTGATAGATAATAATGATATTGATACTTTAAAAGGTAAGATTTTAGCATCAGGTTTATCAATTTCACAATTGGTTTCAACAGCTTGGGCATCCGCTTCAACTTTCCGTGGATCTGATAAACGTGGTGGTGCAAATGGTGCCCGCATTCGTCTCGCTCCTCAAAAATATTGGGCAGTGAACAATCCTGCTCAATTGTCTAAGGTTTTAGACGTTTTAGAAGGCATTCAAAATGAATTCAATAGTGCTCAAGTTGATGGGAAAATGGTTTCCATTGCAGATTTAATTGTTTTGGGTGGTTGTGCTGGTGTAGAACAAGCAGCTAAAAATGCTGGTTATTCAATAACAGTTCCATTTACTGCGGGAAGAACAGATGCTTCACAAGATCAAACAGATGTTGAATCTTTCGGAGTTTTAGAACCTTCTGCTGATGGTTTCCGTAACTACATAAAATCACGAGTGCCTGCATCCGCTGAGGAAATGTTGATTGATAAAGCACAACTTTTAACACTTACTGCGCCAGAATTGACTGTTTTAATTGGTGGTATGCGTGTTTTAAATACAAACTTTGATCAATCGCAACATGGCGTGTTTACTAAGAACCCAGAATCTCTAACCAACGATTTCTTTGCAAATTTGATTGATTTTGGCACAACTTGGAAAGCTTCTGCCGATTCTAAAGATTTGTTTGAAGGAAAAAATCGTATAACTGGCGAACTAAATTGGACAGCATCACGTGTTGATCTTATATTTGGTTCAAACTCAGAATTGCGTGCACTTGCTGAAGTTTATGCTTGTGAAGACGCTCATGAGAAATTTGTGAACGATTTTGTTGCTGCTTGGACTAAAGTAATGAATCTAGACCGTTTCGAATTGGCATAATTAAGTTGAAAAATTGATAAAATAAATCCCCCGGTTTAATTAGCGGGGGATTTTTAGTTTAAAACATCTTTGCCTTGATTCAATCTTTACCAATCTTTTCTTTCCTTAAACATTTTTGATCGATGCTTTTACCATTTTTATTTCTCCATAACTTATAGATTCGCCTAATATCTCTTTTACTACTGTCAATCCTAGTGATTCGTCAGCATCGATCAATTCTTTTTTGATCCTTTCAACTTTATCTTTTGAAACCAAATTTTCAACATTTATCAATCCTAAAGATATGTATGGGATTAAATGTGTTTCAATTGTTCCTATTGTAAATCCTCTTATTGCAGCTATTTCTGGTATTGTTTTTCCTTCTTTAAACAATGAATAGCTCGCTTCTTTTGAATTTACTTTTGTAGATTTTGAACTTTCAACTTTTTCTTTTTGATCTGAGTTCCTATTTATGGAAGGTTTTACATTGTTCTCTTTGCAATAGTGATGAATTATATCAATAAACTGTAATCCATATTTTTGAATTTTTACCTCTCCAAAACCTGAAATTTTTTTTAAATCCTCAATATTTTGGGGCAAATTTTGCACCAATTCATTTAATGTTGATGAACTTGCAACCATGTAAACAGCAAGGTTATATTTATTACATAGCTTATCACGCAATTCTTTCAATTGCATATACAATTTCGGATGTGGGCTATCTGTTTTTTTGAAATTATTAGCACTTGCATAAGCATTTACTGAAAATTTGGGCAAAATAATATTGCTCTTTTTTTGATGATAAGATCTAACTTCAAAACCATCAATACACGCTTTGATGCCAGCCTGTTGATGAATTAAACCAGTAAACAAATCTTCCAGCAATTCATTGTAAGAAGAAGCTTGCTGTTTGCTATCAGTAATTGCAGGAGAATTGAGAATAAATTGAATTATTTCTTGAAGTTGTTGGTTAAAATAAACTGCTGCTTTTTTCAATCTTTCTTGTAACGCTACATTGTTTTCAGGTAAAGTTGGCGGTAACATCATTTGTTGCAATTGAAATCCAAATTTTAGAGATATTTCATTCAATTGATTCAATTTTTGATGCAATTCATCTATAAAGATTATTCCCTCCCGATTAAAATAACTTTCAATTGCTTGAATGGTTTGTTGAAAAATAGCAACTTTTTTTAACGATTCCACAAATTCAAACAAACGAGTGATGATAGTAGCTTGATAATGAAACTTTTCTTTATCTAAAGTTTCTGGCAATGTAGTGGTTTGTTGTTCAGAAATATACTTTATTATGCTTTGATCTACTGAAAGGCTATTGGAAGATATTTTACTTAATAAAACCATTCCAGACAAAGAAGTACATCTACTTAATGCTACATAAACTTGTCCTGGAGCAAATGCTTTTCCTGCATCAATTATGGCTTTTTCAAAAGTTAAACCTTGACTTTTATGAATGGTAATAGCCCAAGCCAATCGCAAAGGATATTGGGTAAAAGAACCGAT